>USJB01000075.1 GCA_900554905.1 uncultured Collinsella sp.
AAATCCGTCCCGGAATCCCGCCTCAAACTGGGGCACACTTTCCGCTTCACCTGCCGCCTCGAAAAACCTGCGCTCTCGCCATCCCAAAACTGGGTAGAAGAAGGCCAAAACGCAATCGCAGGAGGTCAACATGACTGCAGAAGATAAGGCAAAGAACGCCGGCAAGGTCGCGCTCGTCCTGGAGGGCGGTAGCTTTCGCGGGCAATTTACCGCAGGCGTGCTCGACGTTCTCATGGAGGCCGGCGTCGAAATCCCGGCTGTCTACGGTGTATCGGCCGGCGCCCTCAACGGTGTGAACTACAAGTCGCACCAGATCGGCCGTGCCAACCGCATCAACCTGGCTTTCTGCAATGACAATCGCTTCATGGGCGCCGCATCGTTTGCGTCCACGGGTTCCATCGTGGGTTACGACTTTATCTTCAACGATGTCCAGGACCGCCTGGATCCCTTTGACAACGAGACGTTCGACGCGAGCCCCATCGAGATGTACGCCGTCGCGACGGACATGCTCTTTGGAACTGCCACGTACCTGCCGGTCAAAAGCGCCGTACTTGACCTCGACGCCGTGCGCGCATCGACGTCGCTGCCGCTGGTGACGCCGCCGGTCGAGATCGATGGGCACAAATACGTCGACGGCGGCGTGGCCGATTCGGTTCCTATCGAGCATGTGCTCGAGGAGGCGGGCTTCGATCGCGCAGTTGTCATTGTCACGCAGGACCGCTCGTACGAGAAAAAGCCCTACGAGTTTATGCCGGCCGCGCGCGCCCGCTATGCTGACTACCCCTATCTGCTCGAGGCTATCGAGACGCGCCACGACCGTTACAACATGCAGCGCATGCACCTGTGGAAGTATGAGCGCGAGGGCCGTGCGTTGGTCGTCGCTCCGCAAAAGCCGGTCGAGGTCGGCCATGTCGAGCACGATTCGGCAAAGCTTTTGGACCTGTATATCCAGGGCCGTCAGGAGGCAAAGCGCCTGCTCGCGGAAATCCAAGAGTTCGTTGAGCGCTAGCGATAGCGAACCCTCAAAAAAATGACAACAGCTAAAGAGCTGGAAAAATCACGGCTCGTGGATGACATGTGCAGAAACTCTGGTCGGAGCCAAAATACCTGTTGACTCGTACGGCGAGCGGGGTAATATGGACGGGTTACTTGCAGAGCCCCGTGAATCTCTGTAACAACACGTACTGTACATGGAGGAGTCTAAGTGATTTCGAAATCGACTCACTACGCCAAGCAGGGCGAGGTCCAGCGCAACTGGGTTCTCGTCGACGCCGATGGTGCTGTCCTGGGCCGTCTTGCCACCCAGATCGCAATGATCCTGCGCGGTAAGAACAAGCCCCAGTTCACGCCCAACAGCGACTGCGGCGACTTCGTTGTCGTCATCAACGCCGATAAGGTCCAGCTTACCGGTAACAAGGCCGACACGAAGACCTATTATCGCCACAGCGGCTACAACGGCGGCCTCAAGGCTGAGAGCTTCCGCCAGGCTATGGAGAAGCACCCGGAGAAGGTCATCGAGCGCGCCGTTCGCGGTATGCTGCCCAAGACCACCCTCGGCCGTGCCCAGATGACCAAGCTTAAGGTCTACGCTGGTGCCGAGCATCCGCATGCTGCCCAGAACCCCACGAAGATTGAGCTGGAGGCTTAAAGATGGCTGAGAACACCGTTGTCTACCAGGGTACCGGCCGTCGTAAGAACGCCGTCGCCCGCGTCCGTCTCGTCCCCGGCACCGGCAAGGTGACCATCAACAAGCGTGACGCCGAGCAGTATTTCGGCCGTCATCAGCTCGTTGAGAACGCCCTTGCTCCCTTCAAGGTGACCGACACCGCCGGTCAGTTCGACGTTATCGCTCTGTGCGATGGCGGCGGCATCTCCGGTCAGTCCGGCGCTCTGCGCCTGGGCATCGCTCGCGCTCTTCTGAACGCTGGCGACTACCGTGCTGACCTCAAGAAGGCCGGTTTCCTTACGCGCGATGCTCGCGTGGTCGAGCGCAAGAAGTACGGCCTCAAGAAGGCCCGCCGCGCTCCCCAGTTCTCCAAGCGCTAAGGTTTTATCTCCTTTCGAGATACAATGTACAAGCGGGGCCTGCCGATTCCTCGGCGGGTCCCGCTTTTCTTTTTCGACTAGGGTGGGCGGTTGCATATCGCCTGCTAGGGAAGGAGCGATCCTATGCCCCAGAACATCTTCGGTACCGACGGCGTCCGTGGCGTCGCCAACGCCGATCTTTCGTGCGACCTCGCGTTTCGTCTGGGTCGCGCGGCGACCAAGTTTCTTGGTCCGGACATCTGCATCGGCCGTGACACGCGCCTTTCGGGCACCATGCTCGAGAGCGCTCTGACCGCCGGCATCATGGCCGAGGGCGGCCGTCCGCATTGCTGCGGCGTTATCCCCACGCCCGCCGTGGCGCTGCTCACCGTCCAAAACGAGCTCGATGGCGGTATTGTCATCTCCGCTTCGCACAATCCGCCGGAGTTCAACGGCATCAAGTTCTTTAGCCGCAAGGGTATGAAGCTTCCCGATGCTGTCGAGGAAGAGATCAGCGCCTGGGTCATGTCCGAGGAAGCCATGGCTGCCGACACGCTGCCGACCGGTGCCGGCGTGGGCCACATCATCAAGATGAAGGACGCCCGCAAGGCATATGTCGACCACGCCATCGATACGCTTGATGGCCTGAGGCTTGACGGCCTGGTCGTTGCCGTCGACTGCGGTCACGGTGCTTCCTGCCAGACTACGCCCGCCGCGCTGCAGCGCCTGGGTGCCACGGTCCATGCCATCAACACCGATTACTGCGGCACTGACATTAACGTTGAGTGCGGCTCTACGCACCTCGAGCCCCTGCGCGAGCTCGTGCTGCGCACCCATGCTGACATCGGCCTGGCCCACGACGGCGACGCCGACCGCGTACTGTTCGTGGACAGCGAGGGCAATGAGATCGATGGTGACTACATCCTGGCTATCTGCGGTTCTGACCTCGCCGCTCGCGGCAAGCTCGTCAACTCCGAGATCGTCTCGACCGTCATGTGCAACCTGGGCTTCTCCATCGCTATGAAGGAGCAGGGCTTCGAGATGGTCCAGACCGCCGTGGGCGACCGCTACGTTCTGGAGCGCATGCTCGCGGACGGCGCCGTCATCGGCGGCGAGCAGTCCGGCCACATCATCTTCCTGGAGCACAACACCACCGGTGACGGCCTGGTGACGGCCCTGCAGCTTCTGGCCGTGCTCAAGCGCACCGGTCGTACCCTCACTGATCTTGCCGGCATCATGAAGAAGTACCCGCAGGTACTCGTCAACGTGCATTCCGACAACAAGGCCGGTCTGGACGATTGCCAGCCCATCTGGGATGCCGTCGCTGCT
This sequence comes from uncultured Collinsella sp., assembly GCA_900554905.1. Taxonomy (GTDB): domain Bacteria; phylum Actinomycetota; class Coriobacteriia; order Coriobacteriales; family Coriobacteriaceae; genus Collinsella. The sequence goes on from USJB01000075.1 coordinate 3,355, forward strand.
GCCGAGAAGGAGCTTGACGGCCGCGGCCGCATTCTGGTGCGCCCGAGCGGCACCGAGCCGCTGGTCCGCGTGATGGCCGAGGCCGAGACGCACGAGCTGACCCAGCGCGTTGTCGACGACATCGTCGAGGTTGTCAAGCGCGAACTTCCCTAATGGTCAAAAACGGGTGCCAAGTGGTAAACTGTTAAGGTTATTTTGGTTGATCGGTATGTCCGAGGGGGAGCATGTTCACTAAAGTCCTAAGGTCTTTTGGTATGCGTGGTCGAGTCCTTACGTTGGATGCTCCCATCTCGGGTGACGTCATTCCGCTCTCCGAGGTAAACGATCAGACGTTTGCCACCGGCCTTTTGGGCCAGGGCGTGGCGATTCGGCCCACCGGAACGCGTGTGATTGCACCGGCTGATGCCAAGGTCGAGGCCATTTTTCCCACGGGACACGCCGTTGCGCTTAACACGGTCGATGGCTTGGACGTGCTCATCCACGTTGGTTTGGACACTGTTCAGCTCGAGGGCAAGCACTTTACCGTACATGCGCAAGTGGGTGACATCGTCCATAAGGGCGATGTACTCATTGAGTTCGATCGCGAGGCAATTGCTGCCGAGGGCTACGATGTGACGGTTCCCATCTTGGTGTGCAACTCCGTTGAGTTCTCGAGTATCAAGGGCTCCGTTGGCGTGCATGTCGAAGAGATGGACCAGCTCATCGTTGCTCGCGAGCGCTAGCAAGTGCACGTGGCCATTAGCCTACAATTCAAACACGTTTACGGAGGGCGCCCTTGAAAGAGGACGCCCTCCGTGGCAAGATGGGATTTGTCCGAGGCTAAACAGCTTCGGGTCACCGTGGACGGGCAGGGGCCTCGACGCGGCTAGACACGAGACACATACATTACGCGACCTCGCCCTGGTGGCCGCACACGTTGGTTGCGGCCGACGCGGGCCGCGGGCAAGTGCTTGTAAGGGAGCCTTGCCTCTCTTGTACGAGAAAGGACGCGTAATGAAGATCATTAAAGCTAAAGACTACGAGGATATGAGCCGCAAGGCCGCCAATATCATCTCGGCCCAGGTTATCCTCAAGCCCGACTGTGTGCTGGGCCTTGCCACCGGCTCCACCCCGATCGGTGCCTACAAGCAGCTCGCTGCTTGGTACGAGAAGGGCGACGTCGACTTTGCCGAGGTCAGCACCTATAACCTGGACGAGTATCGCGGCCTTTCGCACGACGATCCCCAGAGCTATCACTACTTCATGCGCGAGAACTTCTTCGATCACATCAACATCGACCTGAACAACACGCATGTGCCCGACGGTTCCAACCCCGACGCCGCCGCTGCCTGCTCTGAGTACGACAAGATCGTCGCTGACGCCGGTTACCCGGATCTGCAGCTGCTCGGCATTGGCAACAACGGCCACATCGGCTTCAACGAGCCCGATGACCACTTCTCCAAGGGCACGCACTGCGTCGACCTTACCGAGAGCACCATTCAGGCCAACAGCCGCCTGTTCGACAGCATCGACGATGTTCCCCGTCAGGCCTACACCATGGGTACCCAGACCATCATGTATGCCCGCATGATCCTGGTCGTCGCCAATGGCGAGGCCAAGGCTCAGGCCGTGCATGACATGTGCTATGGTCCGGTTACGCCCGAGTGCCCGGCTTCGATCCTGCAGCTGCACACTAACTGCGTTGTCGTTGCCGACGAGGCCGCCCTTTCGCTCTGCGAGTAGCGCGACCAAGCGATCTTACATAGCTTTCCAAAAGGCCCTCGCTTTGCGGGGGCCTTTTTAGTGGATGCGGGCCGTAATGTGTGCATGACGGAAACCTTGCCACATGCTTGGCGAGTGGGCTCTAAATCATGAGATTCATTCCATACCAGATTCTATGCAAAAATGCCACTAGAAGGTCGTAGACGGTAGCGGGTGCTAGGCGAGTTGAATGACATGGCTGAACCTTGTTCATCTGCGTTACACTGCCGCTTAGATGGGACAAGCTGACAAGCTCATTTACCTGCTTAAAGACCGATTAGTCGGGGGATTAATAACAATCGGCCCTCGCTGTACAAAAACTTGCCGCTTGCGTACCAAAAGACAACCTAAAACACAAGGCCGCTCTATTCATAGCGCGGCTTGTATGGTCTTGCGGCTACAGTGTCCATACGGTCGAGTTGAGGAGCGGGCATGGTTAACGATTTGGGCAATATGGACGACCTCGAGCTTATGCCGCTGGGCAGTAGTTATACGGTGCGGCGCGATCGCTTGATGAACGAACTTATCGCCAAGGGCCGAAAAGCCGGCATCGTAGTCCTCTACGCGCCTGATGGCTTTGGGAAAACCTCGGTGCTGCTGCAGTATGCCCAAGAGGTTAAAAATGATCCGACGCGAGGTCCCGTGCGGATCATCGAGGCCGACCGCGCCATTGGGCGCGAGGTGTTTATGCAGCTCGAGGTCGTTACCGAAGAGCTTAAGGACAAGCCGCACTCCCTGATTGCAATCGATAACGTGCCGAACCTCAGCCAGGGCGAGACCGAGGAGCTGATCGACCGAATCCGAAGCCTGCGTGCTATGGGGGTTGGGGTCTTTATGAGCTGCCGTCCTTCGAATCGCCAGCTGATTCATGGACTGGGCGATTCGATTAAAGTCAACGCGCAGATGCTCAAGGTGCATGCCTACGAGTATTCGGCGTGGGCATCGGCGTTTTCGATCAGCACATCGCTCGACTTCTACCAGCTTACGCAGGGCGTGCCCGAGCTCGTCTCGGCTATGCAGTCGGGACTATACGGGCAGGGAGACGTTGCCCAGATGCTCGAAAACGAGATCGTCAATATCTACGGTGCGGCACTTGTTGATCTGGCGTCGCTCGAGAACAACGCCCTGTTTAGTGTGGCATGCTTGATGGTCTTAATGGGTGAGGGCAATATTTCGGAGCTCGAGGCTTGCGGTGTTAGGCTTTCGGCGATTGACCAGTCCTATCTTGTCCGCGATTATCCCATTTTTGGCGTCGATCCAGCAGACCGGAGCTTTACCTGCTTGGGTACCGAGGATAATGCACGCCTGCGATTGCGCAAGCTGGTCGCCGAAATCCGCCCCGAACTCGTTGTGCGGGCGGCGCGTATATTGATTAAAGCGGGTCGCTG
>USJB01000076.1 GCA_900554905.1 uncultured Collinsella sp.
AGGAACACGCGCTTACCCTTGACCCCGTTGACACCCGTAATGTCCTTGAGGTAGACGATCTTGGTATGGGTGCCGAAGAAGTCGTTCTTCACGACCGCCTCGATACGATTGGGATAGATGCTTATTCCCTTGAAAACGCCGGCACCCTTATCGTGAAACAGCAACGTGTTGTTATCCACGCGCGCCACCCCCATGGAGTTCGATAAAACCATCTCTATGACCACATTTTAGTCACTGCAAACCCTTTTCGCGGTCGTGCGCAGAGCACCAAAATCGTGTCCGCACGAGGCCTTAAACTAGAAACAATAAAGGTGTTCGATACGCTTGGTGGGCTCTTAGGATGTTCCTCAAATCGCCGGCATCGGAGGAGGTCTTACATGGTTTACGTATGGGAATTCGAGTTCTTTGATTCGGACGGCATTGTCGATGCTGTGCCATGTGGCTCGCTGGGCGGAGGAGGAACGTTTGGCTCCGACCTAAACGACGCTGTCGAAAGCGCCGCTGATTTTCTCGCATGTATGGTCGACGATCACCTTATGGGTGGCATTGAACTTCCCGTGCCAGACTTCGGACATGAGCCGCGACACGGCGGCAAGATTATCGCCGTAGCCGTCAGCCGCGAACTCGCCGACATCCCCGCCGTCACTACAGCGGATGCCGCGCGTATGCTCGGTGTTAGCTCAGCACGGGTATCGCAACTGATAAATGCAGGGCTGTTGGATTCATGGAAGGATGGCACCAAGTGAATGGTGTCCAAAGCTTCCATCGAGGCACGACTCGCCGACGCGCCAAAGGCAGGGCGCCCAAAAGAGGTCCCTATTGCTGTATAAGGCGAGGCTACTGCGCACTTTTATTCCACACGATGTTTTCAGCCTGGTATAAACAAGTTCAATACCAGAATGCAAATCCAACCATCGTGTCTAATTACGAAAGAATTTTCGCCTTTTCTGCAGCAAACTCTTCCTCGGTAAGTACTCCACTTTCACGCAGCGCTGCAAGCCTCTCGAGCCTTGCAGCTACATCACCACTATCCACCAGCGTCTCAATAGTCTGTGAGACCTGCGGATACTGCTCGAGCTCCTTCGATAGGGCATCGACTATCTCGGCAATATTCTTTGCATTTTTGCCCCCGTTTAATACGTTTGCCCTGACCTTAGATGACGAGTTGACAGTAACGCCAGATCCGCCTTCAACTGGAACAACCGAAATACTGATATTTTCACCCCAGGACCAAAGGCTCATACCAATCTCGGCTGCAACTGTTCTTGTTGTGGGCGATGCGCTATCAACTTTTACTTTAGGTAGCTTTTCCATAGCTGCCTTCAAGGCATTAAACGTGTCGTCAGGAGAATACGGTACCTGAATCTGAAGCTGCTGATCCGCAAAACCCATAATCCGGCCTCCGCTTCTACAAGATTAAGGCTATCGGCAATGTTAGCACGTTCCCAGCACTTTTAAATTCATCTAATGACCTTGTGATGCAGCCCGACACCCCGGCGCCACTCCCCTACTTCCCAAATAGCGCACCCAGCAGACCGCGGCGTTTGGGCTTTTCTTCTCGGTAGGAACCCTCGGCTGCGGCCGCCACCTGTCGCGGCTGCTCGCCGCCTCCACGGCGCACGATCTGGTACAGGAAGGGCGATTTAACGTATTTGACCTCGAAGGGCGTGGCGTGCTCTCACCGGACAGATGCAGACTCGGATTGAGCGGTGCCACGATATGCGTTTCGCGCTTGTCGCTAAACACCACCGCGGCCGCACGACCCGTCTGGCCGTTTACGGCAATGCGCACCTGCTCGCCATCGCGGCCATCCGTCGCCGGACGATCGACAAAGTAGACCGGCACCATCACTAGGCCGTCCTTATGCTTGCGGGCCTTGCGCGCCCAGGTGCGGATGCTCTTTTTATTGAGCCCCAGCACCGCCTCGGCATCGTTGCCGGCAATGTCGAGCGCCAACTTATCAATGACCACCTGGTCCTTGGTAGACGCATCGACGGAGACAACGCGGAAGTCGCCTTCCTGCATGGCGGGATCGAACGGCCCAACCTTGGCAAAGTCCCACGGCTCCAAAATGCCCATAAGACGAACGTCCAGGTAGTTTGCCCGCGGATACGCCCAGTCGAGCACCTCGTAGTACACCAAGGTCTCCTTGCTCAGGCCCTTGCCCGGGAAGGACGCCATCATGCGCAAATCCGCGAGCGCCATGGGGAAGTAGAAGAGCATCATGTCGTTTTGGATCGCGTCTTCCACGTCGTGCCCGGCAAAGGCGTCGGGGTACTGGCGCACCAGCTGCAGCGCGTTGGCGCGCGCCTGCTGCGGCGAGATTTCACAAGGAACGCCCTGCCCAGGTACATACTCCGCACCCACGCCCATGGTCAGGCGCTTGCTGAAGGTACCGGGCTTGAGCAGGTCGGCAACGCCGATCTTATTGCCGCAGGACGGGCATTCAAACACGCACTGAGTGGACTCGCCTTCAAAGGATGCGCCGCAGAAGGGGCACGGGATGCTCACGTGCGTAGCCTCTTGGAACTCCTGCGCCGTGCCACGGTCCTCCCATAGCAGATGCTCCAAAACCGACTGATTGCGCCAGTACGAATTAAAGAAATACCAGTCCGGGTCCTCCGGGCGCTCGAGCTGCGAGACGTGCGTGAGCTTGAGCAGCCCGTCAACCACCGTCAACGGCGTATGACGGATACCCAGGACGCTCTTGGGCTCCCCCGCATCGGCCTGCCACGGAACGACCGTGCCGCAATAGGCGCACTCAAAGCTGCGCTTAGCTTGGTGCGAGTACATAGGGCCGCCGCAGTTTTGACATTTAATGGCAAACATCTCGTCCATGGAAACGTCCTCCTTTGCACAGGGGCTGTCGACATTAAGTATGTCGAGCAAACAGGCACATGCCCATACCCATGTGGCCCAAAATGGACCACCCAGGCAGACGAGAAGGCTCGCTCGTTAGCACCGGCAGACTATTGCTGCATTTTCTGAGCATCGGTGCACGGCGCCCCCGCGCGAGCTACACTATCCCCTTAAACATGATTGTGAGGACGACCGCTATGCTATTTGTAAATCGGCTGGTACATACGCTTGTTCCCGGCAGCGAGAGCGAGCCGGTCGATGCATCTTGCCGCACCAACGCGGGTTTTGCCGCAAGCCTCATCTGCATTGGCCTCAACATCACCCTGTGCCTGGCCAAGGGCATCGCGGGCCTGCTCGCCGGTTCCGTCTCCCTCATCGCCGACGCTTTCAACAACCTCTCCGATGCCTCGAGCAACATCGTGAGCCTGCTCGGGTTCCGCCTTGCCAGCCGCCCGGCAGACGAGGGCCACCCTTACGGCCACGGCCGCTACGAGTACCTGGCTGGTCTGTTTGTCGCCGTCCTGGTTTGTGCCGTCGGCATCAACCTAATCCTCGAGTCGGTCACCAAGATCATCAAGCCCTCGCCCACCGTGTATTCGGCGCTCTCCATGGCTGCCCTTGTTCTGTCCATGCTCGTCAAATTCTGGATGGCAGCGTTCAACCGCACGCTGGGCGATCGCATCGACTCCGAAACGCTCATCGCCACGGCGCAGGACTCCAAAAACGACGTCATCACCTCGGGCTCGGTCTTGGTGGCGGCGCTTATTTCGCAGACGACCGGCTTTGATCTCGATGGCTGGGCAGGCCTGGGTGTGGGCATCTTCATCTGCATCAGCGGCCTGGGCCTGGTGCGCGACGCCATCAGCCCGTTGCTGGGGCAAGCGCCCGACCCCAAGCTCGTCCAGGCAATCCGCGACAAGATCATGTCCTATCCGCAGGTCTTGGGCACACACGACCTCATGGTGCACGACTACGGCCCCGGTCGTCAGTTTGCCAGCGCCCACGTGGAGATGCCCGGCGAGGGCGACGCGTTTGAGCACCACGAGATTCTGGACACCATCGAGCACGACATCAAGCGCCAGATGGGCATTGGTATCACACTGCACTGCGACCCCATCGCGACAACCGGCGATGACTTGCGCGGCTGGGTCAAGCGCGGCGTCATGCAGATCGATCCCGCGCTCTCCATCCACGACCTGCACGAGCACGATGGCTTTGTGTCATTTGACCTTGTGCGTCCCGACGGCTTTGACATATCCGACGAGGAGCTGCTGGGGCTCGTCACGCGCATCGTGCACGAGCGCCGACCCGATGCCTCATGCGTCGTTACGTTTGACTCGGGCTTTAGCTCGCCCGACCGTCCGGCCGAGCAACTGTAGCCTGCTTAACAGCTAGTTTCCCTGCGCGCCCGAGATGCCGTTTTGCAGCGCGTCCCAGGCATTGGTAGCCATATCGCCCAGATTCTGAGCAGTATCGCCGAGGTTTTGGGCTGTATCGCCCAGCTCTTGTGCCTTGTCTCCCAACTCCTGTGCCTTGTTGCTCAAATCCTCCAGCGTATTGGAGCTCGAGCTGTCGGTACCGCTTTGGCCGCCGGACGAGTTGCCATAGCTGTTCTTGTGCGTGAGCTGAATCTCCAGTTTGCCGTTGTCGTTATAGTAGGCATTCGTAACAACCCAGTTGGAATCGATGACGGGCGTTGAGCCATCGTCGGTCAGGATCACGGCGTTCGAAAGGTCGGCTCCGCGTGACTTGAGGAGCTTCTTGGCGTTGGACCAGTACTGTCCCGGGATATCGCTCAGGTCGACGGCAGCAGACTGGGTGGTCTCGGCCTGCTCGGTCGTGGCATCGGTCGTGGCGCCCCGCTTGTTGAGCATGCCCGACACGATGGCGAACACGACCGACAAGGCAAAGAAAATCGCCAGCACGATGAGGATCTTCTTGATCACGCTCGACGAACGCGAAGGCTTCTTCTCCTCGTCCTCGCCATACTGAGGGATGGACTTGGGATACTCACGATACGGCTCGCGCGCATATCGGTCGCGCGACTCGTAGCGCGGCTGCGCCGTGCGCGGCATATACGTCGTCTGCTGAGGCTGCGGAATGGGATTTTGCGGCAGGTTGTCATAGGGATTCGGCGTCGAGGCAGCATAAGAATCCTGCGGCGCGTAATCAAACGGATCCGGAGCTGCGTTGCCATAGGGGCCTTGCGAAGATGCAGCGTAAGAATCCTGCGCCGTGTCGCCATAGCCCATAACCCGGGTGGGCTCGGCAGAAGGCTGCGTCGCGGCGGGGTCGACATAACCGGGGTTGGGAACAACGCGGGTCGCATCGGCGCTATCGCCAGCCTGCGCGGAACCGTAGCCGCCCATCACGGTTGTCTTGTCCTGATCCATGCAACGATTCCTTTCCGTCGCGCGTGAGTCTCAAGTTATCCATGCATTCTACCCGCGCAAAAGCCTATGATGGGCAGAGTCCGTCGGTATCTACAAGACATGCGCGGGCCTAAGGATCAAAAAGCCCCGCCGGGCCTTGGTAGGCGCGACGGGGCGGGCAAGCGGCTATGAGCAGCAGGCTTAGAACAGGCCGGTGATGTTGCCGTCGTTGTCGACGTCGATGTTCTCGGCCGCGGGAACCTTGGGCAGGCCCGGCATGGTCAGAACGCTGCCGGTCAGCGCGACCACAAAGTGGGCACCGGCGGAAACCTTGAGCTCGCGCACGGTGATGCGGAAGCCCTCGGGAGCGCCCAGCGCCTTAGCGTTGTCGCTAAAGCTGTACTGCGTCTTGGCCACGCATACCGGCAGGTTGCCAAAGCCGTTCTCGCGCAGCTCGGCAAGCTGACGCTTGGCGGCCGGCGTAAAGTCAACGCCGTCGGCGCGGTAAACCTTGGTGGCAACAGCATCGAGGGCGTCGGCCACATCGGCACCGTCCTCGTAGGCAAACTTGAGCTCGCTCGGCTGCTCGATCAAGCGCATGACCTCATCGGCCAGGTCGAGCGCGCCCTCGCCGCCCTTGGCCCAGACCTCGGAAAGCTTAACGTTGACACCCAGCTTCTGGCACTCGGACTCGATGAGCGCAAGCTCGGCCTCGGTGTCCGTCGGGAAGCGGTTGATGGCGACCACGCAGGGCAGACCGTAGACGTTCTGGATATTGTCGACGTGGCGCAGCAGGTTGGGCATACCGGCCTTAAGGGCCTCGAGGTTTTCCTCGTTAAGATCGGCCTTGGCAACACCGCCGTTGTACTTAAGAGCGCGAGCGGTCGCGACGACCACGACGGCGTTGGGACGAACGCCCGTCATGCGGCACTTGATGTCGAGGAACTTCTCGGCACCCAGATCGGCACCGAAGCCGGCCTCGGTAATGGCAACATCGCCAAAGCGCATCGCCATACGCGTGGCCATGATGGAGTTGCAGCCGTGGGCGATATTGGCGAAGGGACCGCCGTGGACAAACGCGGGCGTGCCCTCGAGCGTTTGCACCAGGTTGGGCTTGAGCGCGTCCTTAAGCAACGCGGCCATGGCACCCTGGGCCTTAAGGT
>USJB01000077.1 GCA_900554905.1 uncultured Collinsella sp.
CGTCCTGGGCCACGTCGACCAGACGACGGGTCAGGTAACCAGAGTCCGAGGTGTGGGATGCGGTATCGACCAGGCCCTTACGGGCGCCGTAGGTCGAAATGAAGTACTCGAGCGGCAGCAGGCCCTCGCGGAAGTTCGCCTTAATGGGAAGGTCGATCGTCTCGCCGGACATGTCTGCCATCAGGCCACGCATGCCACCGAGCTGACGCAGCTGGGTCTTAGAACCACGGGCGCCGGAGTCGGCCATCATGTACAGCGGGTTCTCCTCGTCGAACATGTCGAGCATGAGCGCTGCAACCTTGTCGGTACAAGCGGTCCACTCGTTAACGACTTCGATGTGGCGCTCCGTCTCGTTGATGAAGCCCTCCTCGAAGTACTCGTTGATCTGGTCGACGTTGGCCTGGGCGCGATCGAGCAGCTCCTGCTTCTCGGCAGGGATGAGAGCGTCCCACACCGAGATGGTGAGGCCGGCGCGGGTAGCGTAGTGGAAGCCGGAGTACTTGATGGCGTCGAGAATCGGGCCGACCTTGGCCTCGGGATAGCGATCGCAGCAGTCCGCAACCAGCTTGGCCACATCGCCCTTGACCATCTTGTAGTTCATGAACTCATAGTCTTCGGGCAGGCACTGGCGGTTGAAGATGATGCGGCCGATAGAGGTCTCGAAGCGCGCGGTCTTGTTGCCGGTGACGTCGTAGTCGACAAACTCGTTCTTGCCGTTCTTGACGCGGAAGATACGGGTGCCGTCCTCGTTGATGACGTTGGCATCGGCAGCGGACACGCGGACCTGGATCTTGGCCTGCATGTCGACCTCGGAGCGGCAGTCATAGGCGTGCAGCGCGTCATCGAAGCTGGCGAACACGTGGTTCTCGCCCGGCAGACCCTCGCGAACCTGGGTAAGGTAGTACACACCGATGATCATGTCCTGCGAGGGGATGTTGACCGGCTTGCCGGATGCCGGCGAGCGCAGGTTGTTCGCAGAGAGCATGAGCACGCGGGCCTCGGCCTGAGCCTGGCTGGACAGCGGCACGTGGACAGACATCTGGTCGCCGTCGAAGTCGGCGTTGAAGGGCGAGCAGACCAGCGGGTGCAGGTGGATAGCCTTGCCCTCGACCAGCACCGGCTCAAAGGCCTGGATGGACAGGCGGTGCAGGGTCGGTGCACGGTTGAGCAGCACGACGCGGCCGTCGATGACCTCTTCGAGGATATCCCACACAAAGGTGGCACCGCGGTCGATAGCGCGCTTGGCGCCCTTGATGTTCTCGACCTTGCCAAGCTCGACCAGGCGCTTCATGACGAAGGGCTTGAAGAGCTCCAGCGCCATGGTCTTGGGCAGACCGCACTGGTGCAGCAGCAGCTTGGGGTCGGTAACGATAACCGAACGGCCGGAGTAGTCGACACGCTTACCCAGCAGGTTCTGACGGAAACGGCCCTGCTTGCCCTTGAGGGCCTCGGCGAGCGACTTGAGCGGGCGACCGCCACGGCCAGAGACCGGGCGACCACGACGGCCGTTGTCGAACAGGGCGTCCACGGACTCCTGGAGCATGCGCTTCTCGTTGTTCACGATGATCGCAGGGGCGTCCAGGTCGAGCAGGCGCTTGAGTCGGTTGTTACGGTTGATCACGCGACGATACAGGTCGTTGAGGTCGGACGCGGCGAAGCGGCCGCCGTCGAGCTGGACCATCGGGCGCAGATCGGGCGGAATGACCGGGATGACGTCCAGGATCATGTTCGCGGGGCTGTTGCCACCCTTCAGGAAGGCGTCAACGACCTCGAGGCGCTTAACGGCCTTCTCGCGCTTCTGCTTCTGGGAGTCCTCGTCGGCGATGATGGCCTTGAGCTTCTCGGCCTCGGAGGGGAGGTCGATGGCAGCGAGCAGGTCGCGGACGGCCTCGGCACCCATGCCACCCTTGAAGTACATGGAGTAGTAACGGGTCATCTCGCGGAACAGCGGCTCATCGGAGATGAGGTCGCGCTCGCTGAGCTTCATGAAGGCGTTGAAGGCGTCCGTGCGGAGCTGCTTCTCGTCCTTGCACTCTTCCTCGATGTCGACGATGCCGGAGGCGATCTCCTCGGGGGTCAGCGGCTCCTCGTCGGAGAACTCGTCAAAGTTCTCGGGGTTGCCCTGCTCCTTGAGGGACTCGATCTGGCGGGCGCACTCGGCATCGATCTCTTCCAGATCGGCGGCGAGCTCCTCGCGCAAGTCGTCGGCGTCGGCCTCGCGAGCCTCGTAGTCGACCTCGGTGATGATGTAGCTGGCAAAGTACAGAACCTTCTCGAGGTCCTTGGACTTGATGTCGAGCATACGGCTCATCGGGAAGCTCGTGGGGCTCTTGAAGTACCAGATGTGGGACACGGGAGCGGCGAGCTCGATGTGGCCCATGCGGTCGCGACGCACCTTGGCCGAGGTGACCTCGACGCCGCAGCGCTCGCAGACGATGCCCTTAAAGCGGATGCCCTTGTACTTGCCGCAGGAGCACTCCCAGTCCTTGGCGGGACCGAAGATCTTCTCGCAGAACAGGCCGTCCTTCTCGGGCTTGAGGGTACGGTAATTGATGGTCTCCGGCTTCTTGACCTCACCGTGCGACCAGGAACGGATCTGGTCGGCGGAGGCAAGGGAGATCTTTACCGAGTCAAAATCAGTAGCTTCGAAATCTGCCACAGTCAACTACTCCTTATCAGTGGTCGTGGCGGCGACAGCCTCGGGCGCCTCGGCGGTCTCGGCATCCTCGGCCTCGACGTCGGCATCAACGCCGGCGAGCGCAGCCAGGTCGTCGAGAGCGGAGGTCTCCTCGGCGGTCACAGGGACGGAGGCGTCCTCGTCGGCATCGTGCATGGGCTCGATATCCAGTGCGAGGGAGCGAATCTCCTTGACGAGAACCTTGAAGGACTCGGGGATACCCGGGACCGGGACGTTCTCGCCCTTGACGATGGACTCGTAGGTCTTGACGCGGCCCACGGTATCGTCGGACTTGACGGTCAGGATCTCCTGCAGGACGTTGGAAGCACCGTAAGCGTACAGTGCCCAAACTTCCATCTCGCCGAAACGCTGGCCGCCGAACTGAGCCTTGCCGCCCAGCGGCTGCTGGGTAACCAGGCTGTAAGGGCCGGTCGAACGGGCGTGGATCTTGTCGTCGACCATGTGGCCGAGCTTGAGGATGTAGGACGTACCCACGGTAATGGGCTCGCGGAACTCCTCGCCGGTGCGGCCGTCGAACAGACGGGTCTTGCCGCGCTCGTCAAGCTGGGTGACGAACTCGGGGCGCATGTGATCGCCAAAGGCAGCGGTGGCCTTGTTGAGCATGTTCTTGTTGGCACGACGGATGACCTCGGCGATCTCGTCCTCCTTGGCGCCGTCGAAGACGGGCGTCGCGGTGAAGAACGGACCGGGGACGTACTTGTCGGAGTCGGCCTGCTCGGTATCCCAACCGCACGCAGCAGCCCAGCCAAGGTGGCACTCGAGCAGCTGGCCGACGTTCATACGCGAAGGAACGCCCAGCGGGTTGAGGATAACGTCGATCGGGGTACCGTCAGCCATGTAGGGCATGTCCTCGACCGGCAGAACGTTGCAGATAACACCCTTGTTGCCGTGGCGGCCGGCGATCTTATCGCCCTGCTGGATCTTACGACGCTGGGCGACGTAGACGCGCACCTGCTCGTTGACGCCGGGGGCCAGATCGTCGCCGTTCTCGCGGCTAAAGCGGACGACGTCGATGACGCGGCCGTAAGCGCCGTGAGGCATCTTAAGGGAGGTGTCGCGGACATCGTGGGCCTTGGCACCGAAGATGGCGCGCAGCAGGCGCTCCTCGGCGGTCAGAGCGCTCTCGCCCTTAGGCGTGACCTTGCCGACCAGGATGTCGCCAGGGCCGACCTCGGCGCCGATGCGGATGATGCCGTCCTCGTCGAGGTTGGCAAGCATATCCTCGGAGAGATTCGGGATCTCGCGGGTGATCTCCTCGGGGCCGAGCTTGGTGTCGCGGGCATCGATCTCGTGACGGGTGATGTTGATGGTCGTCAGCAGATCCTCGGCCACCAGGCGCTCGGACACGACGATACCGTCCTCGTAGTTGAAGCCTTCCCACGGCATGTATGCCACGGTGAGGTTCTGGCCCAGTGCGAGCTCGCCGTGATCGGTCGAGGGACCGTCGGCCAGAGGCTCGCCCTGCTCAACGGTGTCACCGACGCGCACGAGCGGACGGTGGTTGATGCAGGTGGACTGGTTGGAGCGCTGGTACTTGGCCAGGTGGTACTCGTCCATGCCGCCGGCATGCTTGACGATGATCTTGGCGGCGTCGGCAAAGATGACCTCGCCGGCGTTCTTGGCCAGGGTGACCTCGCCGGAGTCCAGAGCGGCGCGACGCTCCATGCCGGTACCGACATAGGGAGCGGCAGGGTGAACCAGCGGCACGGCCTGACGCTGCATGTTAGCGCCCATCAGCGTACGCTTGGCGTCGTCGTGCTCGAGGAACGGAATCAGCGTGGCTGCGACGGAGAGCATCTGACGCGGCGAGACGTCCATGTAGTCGACGTCCTCGACAGGCACGTCGGCGGGGGCGCCGAAGGAGCCGTCGAAGTCGCGGGTACGAGCGATCACGGTGTGCGGACGGACAAGCTTGCCCTCGGCATCGGTCGTGATGAACTCGTTGGTCTTGGGATCGAGCGGCGTGTTGGCCGGCGCGATGACGTGCTTCTCTTCCTCGTCAGCGGTCATCCAGTCGATCTGGTCGGTGGCAACGCCGTTCTCGACGCGACGGAACGGAGCCTCGATGAAGCCGTACTCGTTGACGCGGGCGTAGAGGGCGAGCGAGCCGATCAGGCCGATGTTGGGGCCTTCGGGGGTCTCGATCGGGCACATGCGGCTGTAGTGCGAGTTGTGGACGTCGCGGACGGCCGTCGGCACGTTGGTACGGCGGCTGGAGCCGGACTTGTGGCCGGCAAGACCGCCAGGGCCGAGTGCGGACAGACGGCGCTTGTGGGTCAGACCGGTCAGGGGGTTCGCCTGGTCCATGAACTGCGAGAGCTGCGAGGAACCGAAGAACTCCTTGATGGAGGCCACGATCGGACGGATGTTGATGAGCGACTGCGGGGTGATCTCGTCGATGTCCTGGGAGCTCATGCGCTCACGGACGACGCGCTCCATACGGCTCATGCCGATACGGAACTGGTTGGCGACGAGCTCGCCGACGGTGCGGATGCGGCGGTTGCCAAAGTGGTCGATGTCGTCGACCTTGAAGCCCTGCTCGCCAGCAGCGAGGGACAGCAGGTAGCGCAGCGTCGCGACGATATCCTCGTCGGTGAGCACCGTGACCTCTTCCTCGGTGGTGAGGTTAAGCTTCTTGTTGACCTTGTAACGACCGACGCGGGCCAGATCGTAGCGCTGCGGGTTAAAGAGCAGGCCCTCGAGCAGGCTGCGGGAAGCGTCCACGGTGGGAGGCTCGCCCGGGCGCAGACGACGGTAGATCTCGATAAGGGCATCCTCGCGGGTGAGGGCGGTATCGCGCTCCAGGGTGCGCTTAATCACATCGGAGTTGCCGAGCAACTCGATGATGTCGTCGTTGGTAACGGCAATGCCAAGGGCGCGCAGGAACATCGTGGCGCTCTGCTTGCGCTTACGGTCGATGGAGACCATGAGCTGGTCGCGCTTGTCGACCTCAAACTCAAGCCAGGCACCGCGGGACGGGATGATCTGGGCCTTGTAGATCTGCTTGCCCGAATCCATCTCGGAGCTGTAGTACACGCCCGGGGAGCGGACGAGCTGCGAGACGACGATACGCTCGGTACCGTTGATGATGAAGGTGCCCTGATCGGTCATCATGGGGAAGTCGCCCATAAAGACGAGCTGCTCCTTGATCTCGCCGGTCTCCTTGTTGGTGAGACGGACGTCGGTCAGGAGCGGAGCCTGATAGGTCATGTCTTTCTCGCGGCACTCCTCGACGGTGTGCGCGGGATCGCCGAACTGATGCTCGCCGAAGGTAACCTCGAGAACATGGTTCTGGCTCTGGATGGGGCTGGATTCCTTGAACGCCTCACGAAGGCCCTCGTCCTTAAAACGCTCAAAGGATTCCCTTTGAACAGAGATAAGGTTGGGGAGCTCCATGGCCTCCGGGATTTTCCCGAAGCTGACGCGCTTGCGCTCAGTGGCAGTGTATGCGTAGGTCACCAGGTTTTTCCTCCTTCACGGAAATGCTCGGTGGGTTGGCGAGGCATAGCTTCGCCAGTTATCGCAACCTAATAGTTTATCAGGTACCGACCGTTGGGCAAGAAAAGCCTTGACGCGATTGAGTTTTTGGAGTAGCAAAGTTTTTCGACAGAAAAGGTGCAGGTAGATAGATATGCATCGAACATCTGTTCATATATTTTCTGTGAAC
>USJB01000078.1 GCA_900554905.1 uncultured Collinsella sp.
GCGCATCGTTGAGAGGCTTTCCAGCTTTAGTAAAACAAACTTATAAGATGCGACGGGCCGCGTCAAGATAATTACCGGACGGCCTAGGAGGCGGCTGGTTGGCTGGCTTAAAACCTAGCGCGTGAGATGACGCTCCACGCTATTCAGCGCGCTTGATAGGATGACGAACCACAGTCTTAAGTTTCTCCGGTGCACATTTGCGTGGATCGGAGAGATAGATTTCGTGATGGAAACGGGTGTCTGAGAAGTCGGGGACATAGCCCTGCTCGGTCGTGTATTCATTCATAGCGCCTACGGTCGCCGGTTCGTTGTCGTAGGGCCCGGTGTGCATGCATTGAACGCAGAGGCCCTCGTCAACTTTAAGCAGCTCGACGGCAGAAAAGTCAAGTTTCTTTTTGGTCGTGGCTTCCGCGACTGCCCAGTCAAAGTCATCTCGGGTGACGAAATCGGGCAGGCGAATGCACGAGATAAAGTTGAAATCGTCCTTGCGTACATAATCGATGTCGCCGCTCGGGGAGTCTTGCCACCAGAAACCCTCGAGCGGCGGTACCACAAAGTCGAAATAGCCCTTGATACTCCTTGAGCCTTTCTTCGACATCTTGACGGTATAGGCGATGCCGTAAAGCAGCGGCAGGGCGTTTTGATATTCGCCACCTTCGGTATTTGGGTCGCCCTTTCCGCGAACGGCAACGTAGCTCATAGGCGGGACAGTTACGATGCTCGGCTTGCTTGCAGGTTTGTAGAGCTCCTTGCATTCCTTCTTAAAGTCGAACGCCATGTTGGCCGCCTTTCTGCGTATTGGCCTGCTTAGATAACGGAATCATATCATAGAAACGAACAGCTGTTCGAATGATTTTGCTGACAGATAGAGATGCGTGCGTTGTGTTTGGCGGTTGTTCTGACCCCGTCGATGATTTCTCTGCCTTCCCGGCGCTTGCCTGCGCTCCCCGTTTCCCCATATAAAACCTGCCAAAATGAACCTGTCCCTTTTTGGTCGGCGTGAAATGGGTAATACTAAAGAGTTATCCGACCAGATGGGAATTAATCGATGGCTTATATCGAATTCAAAGACGTCATCAAGGCATACGGCGAGGGCGACGCCCGCATTCATGCACTCGACGGCGCGAGCTTTACGGTCGAGCGCGGCGAGCTCGCCATCATTCTGGGTGCTTCGGGTGCCGGCAAGACCACGGCACTCAACATTCTGGGCGGCATGGATACGGCGACCTCCGGCACCGTGACGGTGGATGGGCGCGACGTGAGCTCCGCCAACGAGGCGCAGCTCGTGGAGTACCGCCGCGCCGACGTCGGCTTTGTCTTCCAGTTCTACAATCTGGTCCCTAACCTGACGGCGCTTGAGAACGTCGAACTCGCGGCGCAAATCTGCCCCGATTCGCTCGATGCCGAGCAAACGCTTTGCCAGGTTGGCCTGGGCGAGCGCCTCGCTAACTTTCCTGCGCAGCTTTCGGGCGGCGAGCAGCAGCGCGTGTCCATTGCCCGCGCACTAGCCAAGAACCCCAAGCTGCTTTTATGCGATGAGCCCACGGGTGCACTCGACTACAAAACCGGCAAGCAGATCCTGCAGCTGCTGCAGGACACTTGCCGCAAGCAAGGCATCACGGTCATTATCATCACCCACAACTCCGCGCTGGCGCCCATGGCCGATCGCCTGATCCGCTTTAAAAGCGGCCGCGTGGAGAGCGAGACGGTCCAGCAAAATCCCGTGCCTATCGAGACGATCGAGTGGTAGCGCCCATGGACCAAGATCGCCAAAACAGCCAAAACCATGATACGGAGCACGCGGGCCGCGACCGGGAGTTCGCGACCTACCGTACCGCTCAAAGCTCAAACGATATGGTGCCGACGGTTTTTCGCCGTGGTATCTACCGCACAATCCGAGGCAGTCTCAAGCGCTTCCTATCTATCGTGGTCATCACTGCGCTTGGCGTGAGCGTGATGTGCGGCCTTAAGGCGGGTTGCGAGGACCTGTGCGATTCGGTCGATGCCTATTTTGACCAGCAGAATGTCTATGACATTAACGTGCAGTCGACCTATGGCCTTACGCGCGACGATCTTGCGGCCATTCAAGAGGTCGACGGCGTCGAGACGGCCGAGGGCATCTACACCGAGACCGCCTACACCGCCGTGGGCACAACGCGCGAGCGCGTGGTCGTGCAAAGTCTCTCCAAGGAGAACATCGATCAGCCGGTGCTCGTGAACGGCGATTTGCCCGAGAGCGCCGATGAGGTCGCGGTGACTTCGAAGTTCCTGAAGGCTTCGGGCAAAAAGCTCGGCGATACGGTGAGTTTTGCCGCCAATGACGCGAGCTCGTCGAACCAAAGCGCCAAGGATCAGTTTGCCGCAGGCGATTACACCATTACGGCCGAGGTCCTCGATCCCACTGATGTGAGCTCCGACTCGACCGTCAACGCCTTTCGCGCTGCTTCGGCGGCGGACTATAAGTTCTATGTGAGCGAGGATGCCGCGACATCTTCTTCCTACTCCGCGGTCCACGTGATCGTCGAGGGAGCCAAGAGCCTCAACTCCTATTCGGATGCCTACGCGGCAAAGATCAATGAGGTCAAGGGCAATATCGAGAAGATCCGCGAGGAGCGTGAGAAGGCGCGCGCTCAGGAGCTGACGGTCGACACGCCGGCAAGCCTTGACGCGGCCGAGCGTCAGACCGCCATGCTCTTTGGGATCGAGCAGGATAACATCAACCGTATGGCCGAGGGCAGCGAGGAGCGCGTCCAGGCTCAGACCGAGTTGGACCAGCGCCGCGCCGCCGCCGACCAGCATTTTGCCGATGCCCGCGCCGAGCTCTCTGACCTGGGCGAATGCACTTGGTACATCCAGGACCGCGGTAACATCGCAAGCTACTCGAGCGTCGAGAGCGACAGTTCTTCGATCGAGGCCATCGCCACGGTGTTCCCGTTCATCTTCTTTATCGTCGCCGTGCTCATCAGCCTTACCACCGCCACGCGCATGGTCGAGGAAGAGCGCACGCTCATCGGCCTGTACAAGGCACTCGGCTATTCGCGCGGGCGCATCCTGTCCAAATACGTGGACTACTCGTTGTGGGCTTGCCTGATCGGTGGCGTGCTCGGCAATATCATCGGCTTTGTGGGCCTGCCGCTGTTCCTGTTTACGGTGTTCGACGATATGTATGCACTGCCCCAGATGCAGCTTTCGTATGACATCGTGTCCTCAATCGTTTCTGTGGCGCTGTTTGCTGTGGGCGTGGTGGGCGCCACGATTATCGCCTGCCGCCACGAGATGGCCGAGACCCCAGCTTCGCTCATGCGTCCCAAGGCCCCGCGCGCCGGCTCACGCATTCTGCTCGAGCGTATCGGATTTATCTGGCGCCGCATGGGCTTCTTAAACAAGGTAGCGGCGCGTAACCTGTTCCGCTACAAAAAGCGCGCCTTTATGACCATCTTTGGCATCGCGGGCTGCACGGCGCTCGTGATCTGTGGTATGGGCATCCGTGACACGTCGGTGGCGCTTTCGCCCAAACAGTACGGGCATATCACGCGCTATGACTTGCTGGCGGTCGCCAATCCTGACGATTTTTCGCAGACGTGCGCGGCGTTGGACGAGCGCAGCGCAGCCAATGATTCCAACGTGACCGTGACTTCGACCCTGCCGATTATGACCGACAACGTCACCTTTACGTTTGGCGGCAAGAGCGAGACCGTGCAGCTGATCGTGGTGCCCGACGACCGCACGAACGATCTGGACGACTACGTGCGCCTGGAGGATGAGTCCAAAGAACCGCTGTCTTTGCGTGACGGAGACGTGTATCTGAGTAAGAGTTCACAGCTGGTGCTGGGGATTCAGCCGGGCGATACGGCTCACGTCCAGGATTCGTCGCTCAATGTTGCCAAGGTCAAAGTCAGCGACATTTCGCTTAACTATCTGGGCAACACGCTTTACATGACGCAGGGCACCTATGAGCGCGCGTTCGGTCGAAGTGCACGCCTTAACGGCATCTTTGTGCTGCTTAAGGGCTCATCTTCTGACCAGATTGCGTTTAGCAAGAAGATTAAGAGCGATGGTTGGCTCACCATCTCGAGCACGGCCGAACATTGGCAGAACTACGAGGCGAACTTTACGATTATCAATTCTGTCGTGGTGCTCGTGACCTTTATGGCAGCGTGCCTATCGTTTGTGGTGGTGTTTACGCTGTCCAACACGAATATCTCCGAGCGCGAGCGCGAGCTGGCGACCATTAAGGTGCTGGGCTTCCGTCGCGGCGAGGTGCACCACTACGTCAACAAGGAGACGTTGATTCTCACGGCGATTGGCGCCGCTCTGGGCGTGCCGTTAGGCGGCTTGCTGGCCGAGAGCTTTACCTACATCCTGCAGATGCCGTCGCTGTACTTTGACGTTGAGGTCGAGCCGCTGAGCTACGTGCTCGCCGTGGTGCTTTCCTTTGGCTTTACGTTTATCGTCAACCTCGCTACCAATCGCACCCTCAATAAGATCGACATGGTCGGTGCCCTCAAGAGCGCCGAGTAGCCTGCCAAAAAGGGACAGGTTAATTTTGGCAGGTTTTACCTGGCCAAACGCCGGGCACCTACGGGCAACCCGGCGTTTGTTGCTTTGCTATGCTTTGCTATCTTCTGCTCGCAAGCGTTGATGAGAGGCTCTTTTCAGTCTTCGAGATTGAGCTTGAATGGGTCGTATGCCACAAAACGGGCCTATCTACTACGTTTAATTGGATACCCTCAACCATGCCGGGAAAACGAAAAATAAAACCGCAGGTAGAAGGCCTGTCGATTTTCGAAAAAGGCGGTCATGGTTGGCCCCATCGAGTTAAACGTAGTAGATTGCCCCTTTTCGTGGCGGACCATCAAACGAACGCCGACGCTTGTGCTGTAGCCGCTCCGACCATTCGTAAGTTGCGGTGGAATAGTTCTTAAACTCGATTACTCAAGGCTAAAACCGGAACTATATCACCGCAACTTAGGAGGAATGGGCGGGGGAGTACTAGTTGGATGCTGCTGTCGGGCTGGGATGGTTTAGGCTCGCTTGCGATGCTTCCATTGTTTACGGCACCAACGCATGAGTGCTTTTACGACCGGGATGGTGATGAGGATTACCCAGGCGGGATGGGGTTGTTCCAGGCAGAGCCACATGTAGAGGAACCATGCCTCGGCACTGACTGAATAGACGACATCGATCAGCTTAGATAAGTGGCGTTGGTCGATAAAGTCGCCAAGCGCGTAATAGACGGGAATCAAAAAGACGAGGAAGAGTCCCGTAACCCATGTGCCGTAGGCAATGCCGAGCACCAGGTAGGCGAGGGCGACGAGCGCGGGGAAGGGGAATTTGTTCCATGTACGTCCGACCTTGGTGTGGAAATGCTTGCCATGATGGTCGAGCTTGTCGTGTGCTTCCTTCCAGCTGGAGAATGTCTCGCCGTCGATGGTGACGGTGCCGTCGTCATTGGTATGCACGCTATGTCCATCGTCCTCAAGCGTATCGACATGCACGCCGTCCGGCCCCACATGCACCTCTTCGCCCTTGCGCTCGTTGGTCACATGGATACCGTTCCAGCCAACATGGACTTCCTCGCCTTTATTGGGATCAATGACGTGGATGCCGCGCGCGAGGGAAATATCGACAAGTGGTTTGTCGCCGCAATCGGCGTGCTCGGCAGAATCTTCGGCCTCTTTAGCCTCATCCACCGTTTCGGTGCTGCCGTCCTCTGAGCTATCGGCATCGCTAGCCGCTTCCCCATACAACAACTCATCCAGCGATACACCATACAGCGCGGCGAGCGCAATGAGGTTATCGGTATCGGGTGAGGACTCGCTGCGCTCCCATTTACTGACAGCCTGACGACTCACACCCAGCTGGGCGGCAAGCGCCTCCTGAGAAAGCCCGGCAGCTTTGCGGCGATCGACGAGCCTCTGCGCCATCGCAAGATCCATGGTGGTTCCTTTCGTTTGATGGTCGAATCGAATGAGCCGAGTATGCCGAGAACAACCGGTAGCGACCACCATCTCTAGTTAGAATCTGCCCCAACCCTACCGCAACTACCAGTAGCAACCCCTAACGACCGGCCATTTCAGGACAAATGGCAGTGCAAGTAGCAGCCAAGAGCCCCCACTCAGTAAATTGCGGTGGAATAGCTTCTAGATTTAGCCATTTGCGGGCTAAGCAGGAACTATTTCACCGCAACTGAATTTCAGACCAGGCACCCGCAGCAAGAAGACGAATTGCCTCGGCGAG
>USJB01000079.1 GCA_900554905.1 uncultured Collinsella sp.
TACACGACGCTCTTCCGATCTGCCTAATCGTTCGTAGCCGATAGCTTTACTGTAATGCAAAACGGTCCCGCATCTCCCATGAGATGCGGGACCGTTGTCGTCAATGGCTGGTGGCGTGTTAGAAGTTGGCGTCGTTGAGCTGGGTGCTTTCGAGTCCGTCGAGTTGCTGTTGCTCGGGCGTATCGGCGACGCTCTCGAGCAGCTCGGTGGGATCGACGTTCATGTCCCTACCGGCCTCGTTGCCGTTGACCAAGTCGTCCGAGAAGATGTCGACTTCCATTTCCTCGGCCTCTTCAATCTGAACCTCGAGCGGCACCTGGGTGCGCACGAGCTTAACGGCCGGGCGCATGCGGGCAAACAGCGGCACGTACTCGATGATGATGGCAGAGTTCTCGAGACCGTACCAGCGCGCCGGGCTTCCGCAAGCGCGGCGGACGGCGTACTTGATGGCCATCACGCGGTGGTCATTGCGGTTGATGTCCGTTTCGGGGGCAAGCATCTTGCGCAGCATGCAAAAACGGAAGTCGCCCACGTTGCCGCGCGTCTCGTAGATGGAGTAGGTGTGGTGCTGCGGCGGCAACTCACCCGAGGCCATCAGGTCGCCAACGATCTGGCGCAGGTAGGCGTTGATGCGCTGATTGACCTTAAAGCCCAGGTCCAAGCGCACGCGGAACAGGAAGTCCGTGCCAAAGGTCTCAACGGAATACTCGTGCGTATAGGGCTCGTCGGTAACGTGCACGTTGATGAACCAATATGCCTTGGCGCGCTTGGGGTGCTTGTCCAGGATGGAATAAAGCACGTCGCGGTCGAGCGTGAGCGGGTCGGGGCTGTTGGTGAGGAACACCAGATTGTCGGCGAGCACGGGATAGGTCTCGTCGTTGCGCAGGCGGTTGAGCTGATCGATGTACTTGGAGACGGGCAGCAGAATCGTCTGCGTGCGCTCGATGGCGGTGCCGCGGCGCCACACATACATAAGGCCGAACAGCAGTGCGGCCAGGAAGATCATGACGTAGCCGCCGTCAAAGAACATGGTGAGGCACGAAGCGAAGAAGCACAGCTCAATGGCACCAAAGAGCAGGGCGAAGACGCAGGCACCCAGCTTGTGCTTGAGGATGCCGGCGATATAGCTCGTCAGCAGCGTGGTGGTCATGAGCATGGTCACGGTGATGGCGAGGCCATAGGCGCTTTCCATGCGCTCGGAGTTTTGGAACAACAGCACGATGAAGATGCAGCCGACCCACATGATGTTGTTGACGAGCGGAATATAGAGCTGGCCCTTGGTGTCGCTGGGGTAGTGGATGCGCAGGTGCGGCATAAGGTTGAGACGCGTGGCCTCGGATACCAGCGAGAACGAGCCGGTGATGAGCGCCTGCGAGGCGATGATGGCCGCCACGGCCGAAAGCACAATGGCAAAGGGGCGCAGGGGCTCGGGAAGCATCATATAGAACGGGTTAACGATATCCATCGCGAGCATCTGGGGGTTGGAGTTATTGGCGAGTAGCCAAGCTCCCTGACCCAGATAGTTGAGGATAAGGGCCGCCTTAACAAATGGCCAGGATGCATAGATGTTTGCCTTGCCCACGTGGCCCATGTCCGAGTAGAGTGCCTCGGCACCGGTTGTCGACAGGAAGACAAAGCCGAGCACCATAATGCCCGAATGGTTGATGGGCGAGAACAGGAACATAATGCCGCGGATGGGGTTGAGCGCGCGCAAGATGGACAGGTTGCCGAGCATGTTGAACAGACCGGCGCCTGCCAGGAACAGGAACCACAGCGTCATGAGCGGGCCGAAGAGCTTGCCGATTGACGAGGTGCCGGCGCGCTGCATGGCAAATAGGCCGCAGATAATGATGATTGTGATGATGATGACGTTGGTCTGGCCGTCGCCCAGCAGCGCATGGCCCCATTCGATGGTGCGCAGACCCTCGATGGCTGTGGTGACCGTGACGGCGGGGGTGAGGATGCCGTCGGCAAGCAGTGCCGCACCGCCGATCATGGCGGGCAGAATCAGCCATGGTGCCACCTTGCGTACGAGGCTGAACAGGGCGAAGATGCCGCCTTCGTTGTGGTTATCGGCCTTCATGGCGATTACCACGTACTTGACCGTGGTCACGAGCGTCATGGTCCAGATAACGAGCGAGAGCGCGCCCAAGATCATGTCCTCGCTAACGGTACCGATGCCGCCGTTGTTGGCGACAATTGATTTCATGGTATACATGGGGCTCGTGCCGATGTCGCCATAGACGACGCCGAGCGTTACGAGCAGCATGCCAGCGGAGAGGGGGATGGCGCCATGTCCGCCTTGACTACGCTGGTCTTGGAGGCTTGCCTCCAGCTTGTTGTGTGCCACGTGGACTCCCTTGGACATCTGGCCTCTGCCACGAGCAGTAGACCTTTATGCCATCTTTATACATATAAGAGCAGTTTGGCACATCGGGGTGTTTTAGACAATAATCCCCATCTGGGGATTATTCATATACGCAGGTAGTATTTCAGAGCAGGGGCTATTAAGCACGTGCTGTCTGGGCGATGCTAGCCTTGGCGTTTGCGCGTTTGCCGGCGAGTTCGCAAAAAATCGCGCCGCCGATGATAAGCGCGGCGCCCATCAGGCGGACCGGTGTTATGGCTTCGCCCAAAAGGACGGCCGAGAACACGACGGCCGAAAGCGGCTCGAGGTAGCCGACGACCGCGACGGTCTGGACGGGCAGCTTGGCGACGGCACTAAAGTAGAGCAGGCAACCGATGCCGGTGTTGACAATGCCGAGCATGGCAACGGCGCGCCAATCGATGCCGGCGGCAATGCTGGGGGAGAGGAACGAGGGGACACCTCGCGTGAAGAGCGTAAGGATCAACGCGGTTACAAAGGCGGCACTCACCTGGAGCGTGGAGTTCTCGAGACCTTCGATATGTGGCGCTCCCTTGCTGGCAATGACCATCAACGCGTAGCAGAAGGCCGAGGCGATGCCGCACACGATGCCCGCAATGGGCATATTGCCGCCTAGACCTTGTGCTGCAATGAGAAAAGCACCGCAAGCAACGGCGATAAAGCCGGCGATTTTGCCGCCGGTCAGCTTTTCGCCAAAGATGAGCGGGGAGAGCGCCATGACAATGATGGGGCCGCAGTAGTACAGCAGCGAGGATACGCCGACGCCGATCGTCTGATAGGCGCGGAACAGGAAAATCCAGCTGGCGCCCAGCGCGGCTCCCGAGAGAAGGAGTGCTGCGGCTTCGCGGAGGCGAGATGGCGCCTGCAACTTATGGCGTTGGGTGATGGCGAGAATGGTGACAAGCGAGAGGGTGCCCAAAAACGTGCGCAGTAGCACGATATCGGAGCTCGGCAGCGCGATGGCAGCGGCGATGATGCCGTTGGAGCCAAACAATAGCAATGCTGCTAAGTACGTAAACAGTCCGTTGTCCATGCGTTTCCGTCCCCTCTATATTCGAGCATGTTCACTATGGGTGAACTGGCAATAGAAGAAAAGCGAATATAATGCATGGCAAACATGATAAAAACGCATGTAAAGGTTGAGGGGTGCCGTGGAAACGAATATTCAAAAGATGCAGGTGCTGCTGGAGACGGTGCGCGCCGGAAGCTTTACGCGTGCTGCCGAGCGCCTGAGCTATTCGCAATCGGGCGTGAGCCGTATGGTGGCCGATCTTGAGGCCGATTGGGGCTTTAAGGTGCTCGACCGCAGTCGCGAGGGCGTAGTACTTTCTGCCGACGGGCGGCAGGTCATGCCGGCAGTCGAGGCGTTATGCGAGGAATTCACTCGCTTGCAGCGACGGGTGGATGAGATGCGCGGGCTCATGCGCGGTAAAATCTGCATCGGTACGTTTTCGAGCGTGGCGACCCACGTGCTGCCGCCGGTGATTGCGCGCTTTCGTGCCGATCATCCGGACGTCGATTATGAGTTGCTGATGGGCGATTACTCAGAGATTGAACAATGGGTGGCAGAGGGCCGCTGCGATCTGGGCTTTATCCCGCGTGAACCCCGAGAAAACGGCATGGCATCGCGGTCTTTGGTGCGCGACGAGTTGATGGCGGTAGTGCCGGCGGACTCTTTGCTTGCCACGGCGGAGGTCGTTTCTCTTGCCGATTTAGCCAACGAGCAGTTTATTCTGCTAGAACGAGGCACCGATGATGAGATTACGCCGCTGTTTCGCCGCGCGGGCCTGGCGGTGCGCTCTAAGCTGTCGACCTGGGATGACTATGCGATTATGGCCATGGTCGAGGACGGCCTGGGCGTGAGTGTTCTTCCCGCGCTCATCTTGCGCCGCTGCCAGTTCGATGTTGCCGTGCGCCCACTCGAGGGGCATCCCCATCGGCAGATCAACGCCATATATCGAACGGCCGATGTTTCGCTTGCTGCCGCCCGTTTCCTCGAATACCTCTAAACGTGTGCGTGTCATTGTCCGCTTTGGGCAAATCTCAGAGTCCGGCGCATTTTCTTATGAAATTGAACTTCCCGATAATGCGCCGCGCTATACTGCTGCCTAAATTGAACCCAGGTTCAATTCGTGTTCTATAAATTGAACTTTGCCAGCAAGGAGGTTCTAGTGGCCCAAGAGACGTTCAGCGATCGCCTGCGACAGGCTATGTCCGATCGCGATGTTCGACAGTCGGACGTGATTCGTGCATCGGAGATGCTCGGCAAAAAACTCGGCAAGAGTCAGATGAGCCAATATGTGAGCGGCAAGACGATTCCGCGGCGCGATGTGGCAGAGCTGCTCGCCCGCATTTTGGAGGTCGATGTTACCTGGCTGCTTGCCGGTGACGCCGATCAAGGCGAGACATCATCGCCTCTCAACGATTCCAAGCCCGAACCCCATCCCTCAGCTCAAATTGCAAGGAGCACCACCATGCGTACTTTTTCTAAATCCACCAAACTCGACAACGTCCTGTATGACGTGCGCGGTCCCGTCGTCGACGAGGCCGCCCGTATGGAGGACGAGGGCGAGCGCATCCTCAAGCTCAATATCGGCAACCCGGCGCCCTTCGGTTTCCGCACACCCGATGAGGTCATCAAGGACATGCGCCAGCAGCTGCCCGACTGCGAAGGCTATTCCAACTCGCGTGGCCTGTTCTCCGCGCGCAAGGCGATCATGCAGTATTCGCAGATCAAGGGCCTGCCCAATGTTCAGATGGAGCATATCTACACGGGCAACGGCGTGTCCGAGCTCATTCAGCTTTCGATGAACGCGCTGCTCGACAATGGCGACGAGATTCTGATCCCCAGCCCCGACTATCCGCTCTGGACGGCGTGTGCAACCCTTGCCGGTGGACATCCCGTGCACTACCTGTGTGATGAGCAGGCGGATTGGTATCCCGACCTGGAGGATATGGAGTCCAAGATCACGAGCGCGACCAAAGCCCTCGTCATCATCAACCCCAACAACCCCACGGGTTCTGTCTATCCGCGCGAGGTGCTCGAGGGCATCGTCGAGATTGCACGCAGGCATCAGCTGATGATCTTTGCCGATGAGATCTACGACCGCCTGTGCATGGACGGCTACGAGCACGTCTCGATTGCCTCGCTCGCCCCCGACCTGCCCTGCGTCACCTTTAGCGGCCTTTCCAAGTCGCACATGATCGCGGGCTATCGTATTGGCTGGATGGTGCTTTCGGGCAACCAGCGCTGCATGAGCGACTTCATCATGGGCGTCAACATGCTCTCTAACATGCGCCTGTGCTCCAACGTGCCGGCCCAGTCGATCGTCCAGACGGCACTCGGTGGCCATCAGTCCGTCAACGACTACATCCGTCCCGGCGGCCGTGTCTACGAGCAGCGCAACTTTGTGTATGAGGCGCTCAACAAGATTGACGGCATCTCGGTGGTTAAGCCGCGTGCGGCGTTCTACATCTTCCCCAAGATGGATGTGAAGAAGTTCAACATCACCGATGACGAGCAGTTCGCCCTTGACCTGCTGCACGAGAAGAAGATCCTGATCACGCGCGGCGGCGGCTTCAACTGGGCTGAGCCCGACCACTTCCGCATCGTGTACCTGCCGCGCATGGAAGTACTCAAAGAGTCCCTTGAAGACCTCGCCGACTTCTTTGACCATTACCGTCAGGCGTAACTAGTTCCGCCGTTCTACCGAACGGCGGACCGCTTGACGCTGCGCGAG
>USJB01000080.1 GCA_900554905.1 uncultured Collinsella sp.
AAATTGAACATCCCTTACTCCTAACTCACTTAGATGAACCCTTCATTCATCCCATGACGTTATAATACTTTATATAACTAACTATGCAAGAACTATTTCAGATTTTTTTGATTTTTCTTTAATAAAAAGCCCGCCGGTCAAATGATCGGCGGGCCAAAGAAAGGAGGACCTAGTTAATAAATGCTAGACAATGGCATGTTTCCAGCTAGAAAACGTCCTTGGCAAGTACCTTTGAGTCATTGGGAACCTGACGGATTTCGATAACCACGCCATCGTTCACAAGCTCTTGGATATGCTCGGCATCGGTTTCGGTCGCAAAGATCGCGGGGGTCGGATGAAGCGTGGTCTCGGGAGACTTTCGAGTTCCGCCCAGATTGATCTCCTTGATGTCTTTGCAACCCTTAGCAAGGCGATAGGCATCCTCGATCGTCTCGACAATGATAAACAGCGAATACTTGTCGGTGACGCCGCTGTTGAGCGCCTCGATAGCAGCGTTTACGTCTTTTATGACGAGCTTCACGCCGTTGGGACGAGCTAGCCTCAATGCGGCTTTTCTCATGTCGTCTTTTGCCACGGCGTCGCTGGCACACAGGATGCAATCGACATCCAGCGCATGTGTCCAAGACATGGCGACCTGGCCGTGAATCAATCGGTAATCAACTCTCGTAAGCTTAATCATCGTAATCATCTCCGCACGTAATAAAGGTAATGACAGGCGTGGCCCTTAGCTAGGGCTCGAACCAGAACTAACTAGAACTCTTCTTCTTCGACATCGGCAAGCATGTCCGCCGCCTCACAAAGCATGATAAACGAACGTGATCCCTCGACCGCAGCTTTGGCCTTGTCCGCATCCAGGGAGTCCAGCTGTGTAGCCATTTCCACCAGCAGCGGCAAGTTCATTCCGGTGATCAACGTAAACGATCCGGCGGTCTGCCTCTGAATGAATTCGTTGTTTACAGAGCCGCCAAAGATGTCAGTCACGACAAACCAAGAGTCGGCAGGGTCCTTCGACTCCATCCAAGCATCGATAAGCGCTGCGACATCCCTCGTGTCGTCATCGACATAGGCGCACAGACACTCGATTCGGTCGTTGGCGCCCATCAGGATCTCGAGAGAGCTCTTCATACCTTGGGCGAGATAACCATGACTCGCTAGCAATATCTTATTCATAGTTCTCCAATATCAATAAGACGTACTATATTGTCATAACAAAGTATATTAGCAATCTACCCTACGCGGTGTGTCTATTTTCCAAATCCGCGAACGGTAGCAATTGGTCGGTAAATTGACCAATCTATCTCTAATTTACAGATAGAACTTCAGTCGCTCGGTGCAGTACACCTGACGGGAGATGAAAAGCGGCTCGCCGCTTGGAGCATAACGTCTATCGACAAACAGAAGCAGTGGAGAGTCCAGCTCCACGTTAAGGTATGCCGCCTCGAGCTCGCTCGCATAGCAGACCTCGAGCGTACGCGTGTTGGGGCCCATCTTGATCCCCTGGCGATCGAGTACCGCCATCAGCGAATCCTCGAGGGATTCATGCTCCAAAAAAGAAAGCGCAGCGGAATAGCTATTGGTTTCCAGCATCGTGGGCTTGTCATCCACAAGGCGCAGACGACGACTACGCAATACCTTTTGGGTATCGTCTACGCCCAGGAACTTCGCGTCTCGCAGGCTTGGGAAGTCCCAGCCCATTGCGAGAACCCTGGTAGACGCCTGTTTTCCCGCAAGCTGGCACGAATGGGTAAAGCTCTCACGGTCGTCCGCGGCATACATCTGTGTGTCCGACGAAACGAACGTGCCCTTGCCGCGGGCCCTCTCAACAAGCCCAGCATCTTCCATTTCTTTAATTGCGGAGCGAACCGTTATTCGGCTCACGCCAAATTGCTCGATGAGCTCCGCCTCGGTCGGGAGCTTATCTCCCGGGCGGTACGTGCCGTTGGCGATCGAATCAGAAAGCGCACGAACAATCTGTTTGTACAGGGGGATAACGCTATTTGCTTCAACCATATCAACCATACCTTTGCAAGGAATCAGCAGCTTATAGATAGATGACTTATATTGTATTAGAACTTTTTAGGAGTCCATATATTTCCTAAATGATTCGGTAAACGGGGTGTTATTTCACTTTAGCGGGATGCAGCGGCTACCCGCGGCATTCGTTATCAACCTA
This sequence comes from uncultured Collinsella sp., assembly GCA_900554905.1. Taxonomy (GTDB): domain Bacteria; phylum Actinomycetota; class Coriobacteriia; order Coriobacteriales; family Coriobacteriaceae; genus Collinsella. The sequence continues at coordinate 2,174 of USJB01000080.1, forward strand.
GCTAGGCTAGTCCACCCACATCGTCTCCAGTTCGCCGCAGGGTCGCGGCCCCATATGGGTATACTCTCGAGGATTCGACTCGATTCGCCCCCGCTGGGGCGTCAAAGGAGACTGCATATGCCCACTACCTCAACCGACCCGCGCGCCGCTGCCGCCGCGCTGCTGGTACCCGGTACCACCTGCCACGGTTTTGCCGTCGAGCGCTGCGAGACCGTGCCCGAGCTCGATTCGGACGCCTACGTGCTGCGTCACACCGCATCGGGCGCTCGCCTGCTGTACCTGGCGTGCGACGACGAAAACAAGGCCTTTGCCATTGGCTTTAAGACACCGCCGACCGATTCCACCGGCGTGTTCCATATTCTTGAGCACTCGGTGCTGTGCGGATCGGCCAAGTTCCCCGTCAAGGAGCCGTTTGTCGACCTGATCAAGAGCTCCATGCAGACGTTCCTCAACGCCATGACCTACCCCGATAAGACCATCTACCCCGTTGCCACCACCAACGAGCAGGATCTGTACAACCTGATGGACGTGTACCTGGACGCGGTGTTCAACCCGGCCATCTATACCAAGCCCACCATTTTTGAGCAGGAGGGCTGGCACTACGAGCTGGACCTGCCGGAGGGCGCCGAGGGCGAAGGCGACGGCAGCTCCGCGAGCCTGCGCGAGGGCACGCTGCGCTATAACGGCGTGGTGTTCAACGAGATGAAGGGCGCGCTGTCCGACCCCATGAGCGTGCTGGACGACGCCGTCAACGCCGCGCTCTATCCCGACACCGCCTATGCGCACGAGAGCGGCGGCGACCCGCGCGCGATTCCCGCGCTCACCTACGAACAGTTCCTGGACACGCACGCGCGCCACTACAATCCTTCCAACTCTTATATAACGCTCTACGGCGACCTGGACGTGGACCGCGCGCTGGCATTTTTGGACGAGCGCTATCTGTCGCAGCCGAGCGCCGCGAGCCGCCGCATGGACGCCGCCGTTGCCGCCGGCGAGGACCCGTCCGCGCTGGCGCCCAATCCGCTGGACGTACAGGCGCCTGTGACCTGCGAGTATAAGCGCGTCGAGATGGCAACCACGCCCGAGAACGCCCTGGTTGGCCTGGGTCTTGTGCTGGGCAGCGCGCTCGACCGCAAGCGCACGATCGCCGCGGACATCTTGTTCGAGGCGCTGCTGGGCTCCAACGAAGCGCCGGTTAAGAAGGCCATTCTGGCCGCCGGCCTGGGCGGCAACGTGGTGAGCTACACCGCGGCCGAGAGCCTGCAGCCCTACGAGCTCATCATGCTGCAAAACGCACAGCCCGGCGTGGCGCGCGAGCTGCGTCGCGTGTTCCAAGACGCCTGCCGCGACCTGTGCGAGCACGGCGTTCCGCGCGAGCGCCTGGAAGCCATCATCAGCAGCAACGAATACGACCTGCGCCAGCGCGACTACGGTATCGCCGACGGCGTGGCCATTGCGTGCGACGCGCTGAGCACGTGGCTCTACGATGACGACGCCGCGACGCTGGCGCTCAAGTACGGCCCGGTGTACGAGGAGCTGCGTAACGAGCTGGACGGCAGCTACTTTGAGGACCTGCTGCGCGAGCTCGTGCTGCAGAACGACCACATGGCGTTGGTCGAGCTGGTTCCAGTGGACGCCGCCGAGGGTTCGGAGGGCGCCGAAGCTGCCGAGCTGGCAGCCAAGCGTGACGCCATGGCCGATGCCGAGCTGGCCGACGTAGTCGAGCGCACGGCCGTGCTGCGTGCCGCGCAGGAGGCCGAGGACACGCCCGAGGACAAGGCCACGCTGCCGCGCCTGCGTGTATCCGATATTGGCGAGGCGCGCCCCGAGCCGCCGCTCGTTGTGGACACGACTGCGCCCATCCCCTGCCTGCGCCACGGCATCCCCACCAACCGTCTGGCCTACGCCATGCAGTATTTCGACCTGAACTGCGTCGCGTTTGAGGACCTGCCCTATGTGACACTGCTCTGCCGCCTGCTTAAGCAGCTGCCCACGCGCGAGCACTCGGCCGAGGAACTCGACAACTTGCTCGCTGGCAAGCTCGGCTTTTTGAGCTTTACGACCGAGGTTATGACGCAGCCCGACGTGGACGGCGTGCGCCCCTACCTGCTGGTGAGCGCCGGCGCCCTGTCCGAGAAGATCGATGCGCTGGCGAGTCTGCCGCGCGAGGTATGGTCGAGCACGCTTTTGGCAGATGCCGACGCCGACCGCGTGCGCGACGTGCTCACGCAGATTCGCATTGGGCTTGAGCAGGGCTTTATCAACAACGGTCACTCGGCGGCGCTCGGTCGCGCGATGAGCTACAGCTCGCCTTCGGCCGTGGTGCGTGAGCAGCTCTCGGGCGTGGATTTCTATCTGTTCCTGCGCGATCTGCTCGACCACTTTGACGAGCGCCTGGACGGCCTGCGCGCCAAGCTTACCGAGCTGGCAGGCCGCATCTTTGTGGCCGACGGCTGCATGGCGAGCTTTACCGGCAGCGACGAGGACTTTGACGCGTACTGGGCCGCTGCAGGCGACCTGGGGCTGGGCGCGGGCCATGGCACCGATGCCGGCCGCAACGCGCTCGTGGTGCCGACGCCGCGCGACCGCCACGAGGCCTTTGTCATCCCCAGCGACATCTGCTTTGCCTCGCGTGCGTGCGATCCGCGTCGCCTGGGCATTGACGTGACAGGCGCTTGGGCCGTGGCTGCCAACGCGCTCTCCTACGATTACCTGTGGAACGAGATTCGCGTGAAGGGCGGTGCGTACGGCTGCGGATTCCGCGCTGCCGGCGAGCGTCAGACGGCGTTCTACACCTACCGCGACCCGGCAATCGACCCCTCGATTGAGCGCGTGGAACGCGCGGGCGAATGGCTCAGCAGCTTTGAGCCCGACGAGGCCGCCTTCGAGGGCTTTATCGTGAGCTGCGTGAGCGGCATGGACGCGCCGGTGAAGCCGTACGCGCTCACCAAGCGCCGCAACACGACCTACCTGGCCGGGCTCGATCCGCATGCACGCGAGGAGCGCCGCGCCCAGATGCTCGCCGCCACGCCCGGTGAGCTTCGCTCGCTCGGCGCCGACGTGACGCGCATCGCAGCCGCGTCGCCCACCTGCGTCTTTGGCGGCCGAGACGTCATCGCCAAGAGTAGCGCCGACTTTAACGTAGTCGACCTGCTGGGCTAACCACAAAGGTAGATTTTTGGGACATGCCTAAAAATCTACCTTTTTGTTTTGGCAGCGGGGAATGCCCTGGTCACAGGGGTAGATCGTAAGACATGTCCCAATAATCTACTTAAAGGCCAACGGCGGATAGGATGAGGCCCCAGCCGGCACCGATGACGTACATCATGATCAGGAACAGGACGTTTTCGCGGGCGCTGCGGTTGGTGCGGAACAGCACCAGGTAGCCCACACCAGCAGAGATGAGCGTGCCGGCGAGCATCGGGGCCAGCTGCAGCGCGCCTTCCAGGTACAGTTGTGTGATGACGACGCTGGCCGAGCAGTTGGGAATCAGGCCGACAAGCGCCGAACCCAGGACGGCGAGCGTCTCGTTGCCACGCAGGAACTGCTCGATCGCGGACTCGCCGAAGGTCTCGAGCACGGCGACCAGAATCAGCGTCACCAGAAAAATGAATACCGATACCTGCACGGTGTGCGAGATGGCGCTGCGAATAATCGACAGGAGGGGCGCGCCCTCGTGAGAGTGGGAGTGACCGTGGCCATCATGGTGTTCATGCTCGTCCTCGTCCTCGTCCTCATCGCAACCGCAATGGTCGCGCTCGCACAGCTCATGGATGTGATCGGCGCTCACGCCCGCCTCGGCCACCTCGTCGATGATGTCACCGCCAGTGTGGTCGTCGTGCGCGCAGTTCACATGAGCCGGATTAGCAGCGGTCCCCAGCACGGTACGGCGAATCGCCGCATGCGCGCGAGCGTTACGACGAAGGCCGCGGATAGCCGCGTCCACGATAAAG
>USJB01000081.1 GCA_900554905.1 uncultured Collinsella sp.
ACCGGCACCTGCAAGCGCTGCGGCGTGAGCGGCGTGTGCTTCAAGATCGGCCCCACAACCGCAATCAGCGCCGCCCGCTCCGCGCAGACCGCCAAAATAGTTACTCAGCAGCTCGCGGCATTCATCCGCCAGGACCCCAGCCGTCACGTTAAACCGATGATTCAGGCGCGAGTCGGCATTCAAATCGTATAGGGATCCCAACGCGCCCGCCTTGGCGTCGCTCGCGCCATACACGCAGCGCCCCACGCGCGCGTTAACCATAAGCCCCGCGCACATGCAGCAGGGCTCGAGCGTCACGTAGACCGTACAATCGGAAAGGCGCCAGCGACCGAGCGACCGAGCGGCAGCGCACAGGGCCGCGAACTCTGCATGAGCCGAAGGATCCTGATCGAGCTCGCGCCGATTGTGCGCCCTCGCGACGATCTCGCCGTCGCGCACCACTACGGCTCCGATGGGCACCTCGCCCACCGCCGCGGCGGCTCGCGCCTCCGCCAGCGCCTCGCGCATGAACTTCTCGTCGATTCCGGTGCTCGTCATCGTTCGCCCTCCCTGTTACAAATCCAAAACGATGCTATCATTACGACTCACGGAGAGATGGCAGAGCGGTTGAATGCGGCGGTCTTGAAAACCGTTGAGCGCGAGAGCGTTCCGGGGGTTCGAATCCCCCTCTCTCCGCCACTCCTAGTGATGCACCGGTGTCATGGTCCGCTCAAACAACGCATCGACCACGTCGGCTATCTCAGGTCGGCGCTCAAGATCGTGGCCCGATTCCCACCATATCGTGAAAAGTCGAATAATACCGCCGGCGACAAACTCAGACGTCGTCTCGAGTGACACGGGGGCCAGGGCATCCTCGGCAAGCACGTTCATCACGCGCTCGCGGATGGAGCGGGCAATGCGGTCGCAAATAACGTTGGTCAACATGCCCGACATGCTGCTTGCCAAAATGTTATCCATGAGCTGCTCATGCGCCAGAATCAGATCCATGGCATCGGCGAACACTTCGTGGCGAAGCGTGCGTACGTCCTCGGCGCCCTCCGCGCCATCCGCATCGGCCCGCTTTTGCGGCAGGCCCGACATGAGCTCATCGATATAAAAGGCAAAGTAATCGTTCTTGTCGCGAAAGTGCTTGTAGAACGTCGTGCGGCGAATCATGGCGCGGTCGCACAGCATGGCGACCGTCAGGTCCTCAAACCGATGCTCCTCGAGAAGCTCGGTAAAGGCATCGAACAGGGCGCGGTAGGTTTTCTTGATGCGAAGGTCCACTGGTATCGCCATCCTCAGGGCAAAGACAACACTCGTCAATCTGTCGCATATCTTACACCTGTATCGCCCGCCCCCTGGCGAATGGCCTTACCTTGGTGGAAACATAACGCTTACCGGAAAGTTCGGTATCGCCAAAGGTTGCGGGTATACTAGTAGCGTTACACCAACGGCAGCCGGCGGAAGACGCCGCGGCCATTCGAAACGGAGACACCATGATTCCCGTCATCATCGGTATCGTTGTTGTCATTGTGATTGTCTGCGCCATCGCCGGCATCTACAACAACATGGTCACCAAGCGTAACCGCATCGATAACGCCTGGCAGAACATCGATACGCAGCTGCAACGCCGCAACGACCTGATCCCCAACCTGGTCGAGACCGTCAAGGGCTACGCCAAGCACGAGCAGGAGACGCTCTCCGCCGTGATCAGCGCGCGTAACACCGCCGTCAAGGCCACCACGCCCGAGGCCAAGATGGAAGCCGACAACGTGCTGACCGGTGCACTGCGCCAGCTCTTCGCCGTGGCCGAGGCCTATCCCGATCTTAAGGCAAACACCAACTTTACGCAGCTGCAGGCATCGCTCGAGGATACCGAAAACAAGATTAGCTATGCACGCCAGAGCTACAACGACTGCGTACTCAGCTACAACAACGCCATTCAGACGTTCCCGGCTGTCATCTTTGCCGGCATCTTCCAGTTTAAGGAGCGCCAGGGCTTCGAGGCCGCCGAAGCAGCCCGCCAGGCCCCGACCGTCAAGTTCTAGTAGTTTGGCAGCGCATCCTTAATCGGCCAAATGCATAAACCGCCCCGTCGAATGCATACTCCGACGGGGCGGTTTCCTTTTTCGCGATGGTCCCCCTCTAAGCGCCGTGCATTTTTAGGAGTATTCAACATAACCAAGAGCTTCGGGCGCTACAATAAATGCCAAAGACCGCGAATATCCCTGCAAATCAAACGCTGTCAGCCCATAACCCCGCCCATCATTCGTAGAAAACATCGAGAAATCCCGATTTTTTGCCCGAGGTCGGTATGCAGGGGCCTTCGATTGCAGAATACTCGCAAAAATGCACGTCGCCACCACCCCCACATGGCGCGAAGCAAAACAAAAGCGCAGCCTAAAAGGCCGCGCACCATCTTTTTTCAGGTTAATTATTGCCCGCACGACGATGCCGAGGTAACGCAGGCCCGAGGGCACCTTCCTTTCCGGCGCACTCCGCAGGACGAAAGAACCTCCGCCGCACAAAGTGCGCAGCGGAGGTTCTTTCATGTCCGAGGACGCGCCGGAAAGGAAGGTCGCTCTCGGGCCGGACAGCTAAGACAGCTTATGCGACGGTGTAAACCCAGTTGTGCTTATCCTCGACAGCACCAGACTGGATGCCGGTCAGGGTCTCGCGGAGCTTCTTCATCACAGGGCCGATCTCGGTGTAGCCAGCCGGGAAGGTCACGGTCTCGTCGGCGCCGTAAACCTTGTTGTCGATCTCGCCAACCGGGGAGATGACGGCAGCGGTGCCGCACAGGCCGCACTCGACAAAGGTACCGGCCTTGACCTCGGCCCACTCGACGGGACGCTGGTCAACGGTCATGCCCAGGTCCTGAGCAACCTGAACGAGCGAACGACGGGTGATGGAAGGCAGGATGGAGTCGGTGTGCGACTGCGGAACGACGAGCGTGCCGTCCTCCTTCACGAACAGGACGTTGGCGCCACCGGTCTCCTCGACATAGGTGCGGGACTCGGAGTCGAGATACAGGTTCTCGGCATAGCCCTCGCGGTGAGCCTCCATCGTGGGCTTGAGGGACATGGCGTAGTTCAGGCCGGCCTTGATGTTGCCAGTGCCGTGCGGTGCGGCGCGGTCATACTCGGAAACGCGCAGTTTGACGGGCTTGAGGCCACCCTTAAAGTACGGACCGACCGGGGTCACGAGAATGCGGAACGTGTACTCAGGAGCGGGAGCCACGCCGATCACGTCACCAGAGCCGATCATAAACGGACGCACGTACAGGGTCGCGCCGGAACCGAAGGGCGGAACCCATGCGGCGTTGGCAGAAACGACCTGCTTGACGGCCTCAACGAACTTGTCCTTGGGGAACGGGGGCATCTCCAGACGCTGAGCGGAGTTGTACATACGCTCGGCGTTCATGTCGGGACGGAAGCAAACGATGCTGCCGTCCTCGGCGGTGTAGGCCTTCAGGCCCTCAAAGACCTCCTGGCAGTAATGGAAGATGCCACCGCACTCGGAGACGTGCAGGGTGTGGTCGGTGGTCAGGCCGCCCTCGTCCCACTCGCCATCCTTCCAATGAGCCTCGTAGCTGTAATCGGTCTTCATGTAGCCAAAGCCGAGGCTACCCCAATCGATATCCTTCTTCTCGACAGTCATATGTCGCTCCTTACATACACGGTTGCATACTCGCGAACCCGCACGCAAGGACCGAAGCCGGCCGCGTCGCAACGTCGCATACCCGGAAGCGTAGAGCCGGGCAGGACACGCGGGCAGCATCGAAGCCGATGGCACGTCGATTCGCATTCAGGTGATTGTACTCCCCGCACGCCTTGGATAAAACGTTTTTCTTTAACTAAGTAAAGTATTTTCATTTGAACGAAGCTAAAGAGGCCCGCCACCGTAAGCGGTGACGGGCCTCAACGACACAGTTTGTGCGCTGCCTCGAGCTACGCGTTCTATTTGCCCAGCTTGGCCTTAACCAGGCCGACCACGGTCGGGATGATCGACACGGCGACGATGCCGATAATCAGCAGCTCAAAGTGCTCCTGCACAAACGGAATGCCACCAAAGAAGTAACCCAGCAGCGTAAAGACCGTCGACCAGGTAATGCCACCCAGCACGTTAAAGATGACAAAGTTGCGCCAGTGCATGCCGCCCATGCCGGCGATAAAAGGCACAAAGGTGCGGATGAACGGGAAGAAGCGACCGAGGAAGATGGCCAGATGGCCCCACTTATCCAGGAAATCCTCGGACTTTTTGATGCGCTCGGGCGTCATGGCCTTTACCTTGCCCGAGGCGATGATCTTGCGGCCAAAGAAGTGGCCGATCATAAAGTTGCACTGATCGCCCAGGATGGCTGCGGCCCATGCGGTGGCCAGAAGCGCCACGATGTTAAAGCCGCCGTTGTGGGCAAAGAAACCCGAGGCGAACAGCAGCGAATCACCGGGAAGGAACGGGAAGAACACCACGCCCGTCTCGATAAAGATGATCAGGAACACGCAGCCGTAGGCCATAAGCGGGCCGGCGGCGATCCAGCTGGCGATCGCGGTGCGCGGGTCCTTAAGCAGCTCGGCGATAAAATTGATGAAACCCATGAAGTAAAACCTCTCAGTTGTGGGCGCGGATACGTCCAAGTTGACCAGTATACGGTTGCGGTGCCCCCTCGTGCGCAACCCCACAAAAGCATGACTCCATTACCAGCAAGTTTGCATAACTGACACTTGTAGCGCAAAGCCGCCAAGATTGTCCTTTTTAATCCCTAGCGAATCGCTATACTTTATTGAATCGCATTGCCATGGCGCTAAGGGAGGGCGGCCGGTGAGCTTTATCAATACCATTCGCGAGGACATCAAGACCGTCCAGGCGCAGGACCCCGCCGCGCAAAACGGTCTGGTCATCTTTCTTTCCTATCCTGGCCTGCACGCCAAGTGGAACCACGTGCCCGAGCACTGGCTCTGGGAGCACGGTCATCGTTCGCTCGCCCGCGTGCTCTCGCAAATCACCCGTCACATCACCGGCGTCGAGATTCATCCCGCCGCACAGATCGGCAAACATTTCTTTATCGACCACGCCATGGGCGTCGTCATCGGCGAAACCACCATCGTGGGCGACAACTGCGTGCTCTACCAGGGCGTCACGCTTGGCGGCACCGGCAACGAGACCGGCAAGCGTCACCCCACCCTGGGCAACAATGTCACGGTGGGCACGGGCGCCAAGGTGCTCGGCAACATCCGCATCGGCAACAACGTCAAGATCGGCGGCAACTCGGTCGTCGTTAAGGACGTCCCCGACAACTGCACCGTCGTGGGCGTGCCGGGACGCATCATCAAGCGCAACGGCTGCCGTGTGTTCGAGGAGAGTTTCGACGCCAAGCAGCATCGCGAGTACATGCCCGATGACGCCGCCGAGCAGAGTGCCCTCAACCGCCAGGGCATCACCGAGAATGCCCGCCGCGTCAAGGAACTCGAGCGAGAGGTGGCCGAGCTCAAGGCCCTCGTCGCCAAGCTCGTGGACGAACGCTAGGAACGCAAGCGGCACAAAACGACATCGGCACCGACGCAAAAGGCGCGCCAGGGAATCAATCCCCGGCGCGCCATTCCTTTTGATGTGACAAAGGGACTGTCCCTTTGTCACATTATGCGAACTGACTCAGATAGAGGTCGGCATAAGCGCCCTCGGCTGCGAGCAGCTCCTTATGCGTGCCCTGCTCGATAATGTTGCCGTGATCCATGACCAAGATCAGGTCGGCATCCACAATCGTCGACAGGCGGTGCGCGATCACAAAGCTGGTGCGCCCGCGCATGAGCGCGTCCATGGCGCGGCCGATAGCAAGCTCGGTGCGCGTGTCCACGCTCGACGTCGCCTCGTCCAGGATGAGAATCGCCGGGTTGTTGAGCAGCACGCGTGCGATGGTCAGCAGCTGACGCTGGCCCTGGCTGATGCTTTCGGCATCGTTGGCCACGCGCGTGTCGTAGCCCTGCGGCATGCGGCTCACAAACTCGTCGCAGTTGGCGGCACGCG
>USJB01000082.1 GCA_900554905.1 uncultured Collinsella sp.
AGGCAAGGCATAGACCTTCTGGTCATGCCTTGCCTTTTGAATGACAAATTGTCGCTCTGGGCGGCGCGCAGCGTCGAGCCGTTACGCGGTTTGGCAAAACCGCGTAACCCACTACACAGCCTGTGCCAGCTTCTCGGCACGCTCGGCGGCGGCGAGTGCCTCGATGACGGTGCCGAGCTGATCGCCCAGAAGGACGCCGTTGTAGGTGGAGTTGAAGCCGATACGGTGATCGGTCACGCGGTCCTGGGGCTGATTGTAGGTACGAATCTTCTCGGAACGATTGCCGTGGCCGATCTGGCTTTGACGCTCGGCACCGAGCTCTGCCTGCTGCTTCTCGAGCTCCATCTCGTACAGGCGGGCGCGCAGCATCTGCATGCAGACCTCGCGGTTCTGAATCTGGGAACGCTGCTCCTGCGACTGCACCACAGTGTTGGTGGGCAGGTGGGTGATGCGCACGGCGGAGTAGGTGGTGTTAACGCACTGACCGCCAGGGCCGGAGGCGCAGTAGGTATCGATGCGCAGGTCGGACTGGTTGATCTGGACGTCGATTTCCTCGGCCTCGGGAAGTACGGCGACGGTAGCCGTGGAGGTCTGGATGCGGCCCTGGGACTCGGTCTTGGGGACGCGCTGGACACGGTGCACGCCGGACTCGAACTTCATGACGGAGTAGACGCGGTCGCCCTCGACCTTGAACTCGATGGACTTAAAGCCGCCGGCCTCGCTGGGGCTGGAATCGAGCACGGTGGTCTTCCAGCCGCGCGACTCGCAGAAGCGCTGGTACATCTTGTACAGGTCGCCGGCAAAGATGGCCGCCTCGTCGCCACCGGCGGCGGAGCGAATCTCGACGATGGTGTTCTTGTCGTCGTTGGGGTCGCTCGGGATGAGCATGTACTTGATGTCTTCCTCGAGCTGGGGGAGCTTGGCCTCGTTTTCGGAGATGTCCATCTGGAGCATCTCCTTCTCATCGGCATCGGTGGTATCGTGCAGCATTTCCTTGGCCGCCTCGATGTCATCGAGCGCGCCGATGTACTCGCGCGAGGCGGCAATGAGGTCAGACTGGTGCGCGTACTCCTTGTTGAGACGCGTGAACTCCTTAATATCGGAGGCGACGGCCGGGTCGGAGAGCTTCTTCTCGAGCTCCTCGTAGGCCTTGATGATCTTTTCGAGCTTGTCGCGCATGGCGGGACTCCTTTATATGCGTGAAGGTGAAAATCGGCAGAGTTGATGGGGCGCACGGCGCCACTGCGGGGGTAAGCCCGGCTAGAACATGTCGATCTTCAGATACATGCGCATCCCTTCGCGTATGGGGTACATAGTTGCGGTCTAACCCATACATGATAGCGTGCGCAGGCAAACCTGCATATAACCCGCACGGATTGGTGCAAACAAACCTGACCCCATTGCACCAAGAGCTTGCTTTTTGGCTAGAGCGTTTGGAGTAGAGCGACGAGGAAGCGGATGCCCTGGAGGTAGGCGCGGCGGGTGATGCGCTCGTTGGTGCCATGGACGCCGCGATCACACTCGTCGTCATCAACCACAAAGGCCGAGAAGCGAATGCACTCAGGGCAAATGTGTTGGTAGTTGGCGGCGTCGGTCGCACCGATCACGGTCGAGGGCACAATTGCCACTGGCTCGAATAATCCGTTTTCCGCCGTCCCCTTTGGATCACGGAAATAGCGGGCGGCGATGGAGCGAACCGCCTCGAGACCGGGACCACCGATGCGCGGGGACGGCGAGGGTTCGGAGCTGCCGGGGCCCAGCTCCACTTCGACACGACCGGCAAGGTCCGCCCCGGCAACCGCATCACGGCATCGCGCCACAACGTCGGCCACGCTCGTGCCCTCGAGCATGCGGAAGTTGATATTAGCCCACATATCCTGCGGCATTACGTTGGCGCCGGTGCTGCCGCCCTCGATCTGCGTGGGCGCGCAGGTGGTCGTCACGAGCGGGTAGAGCTTCTTGCTGGCGAGGCACTCGCGCACGATGGTGTCCTTGTTGGAGGCAATCTCGTCGGCCGTGTAGAGCCCCAACTCGACGAGCTGGGCGGCAAGCAAGTCGGTCACGCGCGTCGGCCACTCGATATCGCAGATTGCGGTGATGGCGCGGCTGAGCACCTCGAGCGACGTGCCGCCGTAGGGGTTAGAAGAATGTCCACCCTCACTCTTCGTCTTGAGCACGATATCGGCATAGCCCTTCTCCGCGAGGTCGGCGTGCATGAGCCAACCCTCGCCCGCGCTGTACTCGGCAGCCGGAACGATGCGGTAGTCGCCCTCGTCGATCAGGTACTCAAGCTCAATGCCGCGCTCCTCGAGCGCGCGGCCAATGGTGCCTGCACCGTACTGCGCGGTTTCCTCGTCCTGGCCAAAGGCCAGGAGCAGCGTGCGCTCGTGCTGCCAACCGTGCGCCAGCGCATACTCGACAGCCTCGAGAATGCCTGCGACCTGGTCCTTCATGTCGATCGCTCCACGGCCCCAGATGTAGGTGTCGTCCACGTGCCCGCTAAAGGGGGCGTGCGTCCAGTCGGCCTCGGTACCCGGCACCACGGGGACCACGTCCATGTGGCCCATGAGCATAATGGGCTTGAGGTCAGGGTCGGAACCGCTAAGCGTCACCAATAGCGAATGGTCGATAAGCTCGACCTCGCCCGCCGCAAATACATGCGGCCAGGCCTGCTGCATATAAGCGCGCAGGTCGTCGAAGGGCCGCCAGTCCACCGCCTCGGCATCCATGCTCGAGATAGTCGGAAACGACAGCACGCGGCCCAGGCGCTCGCACGCACCAGCCTCGTCTATATCGGCAAAATCATCCTCATGCGCAAAGAAGCGCCAAACCTCGGCCATGACATCCTTTCGATTGTGATGACGAGGGCCGCCCCACCGGAGCGGCCCTGCCACATAAGCGTTTGCGGTCGGTTATTTGTCCTCGAGATAACGCGAGAGGAACTCGCGGGTGCGCTGGTGCTTGGGGTTGCCGAAGAGCTCGGCCGGCGCGGCGTCCTCGAGCACCACGCCCTTGTCCATAAAGACCACGCGGTCGGACACCGTGCGGGCAAAAGCCATCTCGTGCGTGACGACGACCATGGTCATGCCGTCGGCCGCGAGCTTGCGCATGACCTCGAGCACCTCGCCCACGATCTCGGGGTCGAGTGCCGAAGTCGGCTCGTCGAACAGCATGATCTGCGGATTCATGCACAGGGCGCGGGCGATGGCCACGCGCTGCTTTTGGCCGCCGGACAGGCGACCCACGGCGGCGTGCGCGAACTTTTCGAGCCCCACGCTCGTCAGATGCTCCATCGCGACCTTCTCGGCCTCGGCCTTGCTCATCTTTTTGAGCGTGACGGGCGCGAGCGTGCAGTTGTCGAGCACATCCATGTTGTTGAACAAGTTAAAGCCCTGGAACACCATGCCGATGTCCTCGCGGAGTTTATTGATATTGCAGCGCTCGGCCGTAAGGTCCTGGCCGTGGAACCAGATGTGGCCCGCGTCCGGGGTCTCGAGCAGATTGAGGCAGCGCAGGAAGGTCGACTTGCCCGAGCCCGAGGCGCCGATAATGGTGACGACCTCGCCGGGGTTAACGGACAGGTCGATGCCCTTAAGCACCTCGAGCGAGCCAAAGCTCTTGCGCAGGCCCTCGACGCGGATAAGCGGCTCATTGGTCTGTGCGGCGGCCGCGGTGCCGGTAGTGGCGATATCTGCCATGATGATTCTCCTCGTCTTAAGCCTAGTTAGAGCTGGGCAGCGTGGCCGGAGCCTCGGCACCGAGCTTTTTGCCAAAGGCTTCGAGCAGGCGGCTCGCCACGAGCGTCAGGATCAGGTAGACCACGAGCGCCACGCAGTAGACCTCCATCTGGCGGTAGTACACGCCGGCGACGGTGGTGGTGGCGTACATGAGGTCGAACACGCCGATGACCGAAAGCACCGACGAATCCTTGATGTTGATGATGAGCTCGTTGGTGAGTGCGGGGATCGCGTTTTTAATACCCTGGGGGAACACGACCTTGCGCATGGCCTGCCACTGCGACAGACCCAGCGAGCGCGCCGCCTCGGCCTGGCCGGGATCGATGGACTCGATGCCGCCGCGCAGGACCTCCATCATGTAGGCGGTGGAGTTGAGCGAGATGGTGACGAGGCCGGCGGTGAAGGTACTCCAGATCTGGTTGGCCTGGGCGGTCTCGAAGCCCATGCCGCGCAAAACGGTGAAGCCCGCGTAATAGATGAGCAGACCCTGGACCATCATGGGCGTGCCGCGCACGATGGTGGAGTAGACGGTCGCAAAGCCGCGGCCGATACTCTTAAAGAAGCGCACCAGGTCGTTATCCACGCGGTCGAACGTCTGAATACGCAGGAACACAAAGAGCAGTGCCAGGAAGAATGCGATGACAGTGCCGAAGGTCGCAAGCGCGATGGTGATCTCGATACCGCGAATGAAGAAGTCCCCGCTCTTGTAGGTCATGTAGACCAGGCTCGACAAAAAGTCGCTGGGGTTGGAATCCGAGACAATGCTCACCTGCACCAGATCGATAAACGACATGACGCAGCGGTCGATAAAGAAAACTGCCGCGATGGCGACCACGACGTAGCTGCCTAAGCGTACGCCACGACGGAAGCGCTCGGATGCGAACGGCGACGTTTCGCGATAGTCGCTCCAGTGCATAAGCTTGGTGACCAGCGCCGCCGCCGACACGACGAGCCAGGCCCAAAGAATCGCCCAAAGGCAATCCTGGAAGATACCGGTGGGGGCTAAGAAGCTCAGCGGTGTGGGGTTGCGCTGGCTAAACGCCAGGCCGAGCGCCGCGATAACGCTCGTGCCCAGGTACACATAACGGTGGTCGGCCTTGATAAAGGAGGCCAGACGATTGATGGTTTTCATGCTGCCTCCCTATGCCGGCTGACGGTCGAGGCACGCGTCCCACATTTGGTCGCGCTCCTCTTGGCTAATGCCCTTGAGTGTCTTGTCGATGAGTTTAAGCAGCTTGTCCGAGCCCTTGCGGCAGCCGACGTTTGCCGCGACCTCCTGCTTAAAGCCCTCGCCCTCGGCAAAATGGATGGGGACGATACCGGGATTTTGGGCCATATAGCCCTTCTCGTTCTCGGTGTTGTAGGTCACGGCGTCGCACGTGCCCTGCAGCAGGTTCGAAAACACCGTGGGGACGGAGTCGACCGGGTTCTTGTGCACAACGCCCGGGATCTCGTCGATGACGGTGTCGAGCATGGTGTCCTTTTGGCCGAGCACCGTGGCACCGCTAAAGTCGCTGAGCTTGGTCGCGTTTTGGTAGGGCGAGCCCTCTTTTACGAACAGGCCAAAGTAGCCAATGAAGTACGGATCGGAAAAGCCGACGGACTCCTCGCGCTCGGGCGTGGCGCTCATACCGGCGATGATGAGGTCGATTTGGCCGTTGTTGAGCGAATCGATAAGACCCGAGAAGCTCTGCTTGACGGCAACGGGCTCGCCGCCGAGGGCCTTGCAGACGATCTTGGCGATCTGCACGTCGTAGCCATCGGCATAGGCGCCCTGCACGTTGTCGATGGGGATGGTGTACTCGCTGGCTTCGGAGACCTGCCAGTTGTACGGGGCGTAGGCCGCCTCCATGCCAATGCGGATCTTATCCTTGCCGATAACGGAATCGGACAGGTCGTCGCGACCGCCACCCGTCGTGGGCTGAACTACTTCCAGCGTGGAGGGGCGCTGGCAACCGGCAAGTGCGCCGACGACGACAGTAGCGCTCGCAGCGAGAGCGCTACCCAAAAAGATGCGACGGCTGCATACCGGCTGTGGATGCGCGTCGCGTTGATGGGGAGAATGCATAATCTGCCTTCCCTGTTGAATCGTATGCTGACGACTTAACAGGATACCGCTCAGCGCTACCTCCAGCAAATGCATATATAAATGCATATATACAAGTTTACGAACTGAAAACGATTGATAGTCGTTGGGGACGTTCTTAAACGACTAGTCAAACAAGAACGTCCCCAACGACTAG
>USJB01000083.1 GCA_900554905.1 uncultured Collinsella sp.
GTCTACACCGGTCCGAGCTTTGCTATCGACGCCATCGCCGCCGGTCACGAGGCCGCTGTCTCCATCCATCGCTTTGTGCAGCCGGGCTCCACGCTCACCATCGGCCGCAATCAGCGCCGCTACACCGCACTCGACCGCGACGACGTTGTGCTCGAGAGCTACGACAACGCGAGCCGCGAGGTTGCGCATGTGGACCGCGAACGCGAGAAGGCTGCGCCGTTTAGCGAGTATGTTGAGACCTTTACCGAGGAGCAAGTGCGCGCCGAGACCGCCCGCTGCCTGGGCTGCGGCGCCTCGATTGTCGACCCCAACAAGTGCATCGGCTGCGGCCTGTGCACCACCAAGTGCGCGTTTGACGCCATCCATCTGGATCGCGACCGCCCCGAGTGCTCCACGATGGTCAAATACGAGCAAAAGCTCCCAAGCCTTGGCAAGTACGCGCTCAAGCGTGCAATTAAAATCAAGTTCGGTCGTAAATAGGTAACCATGGCGGATAGGGGGACGGCGCAGACTAGATTTCGCCGTCCCCTTGCTTTGAGTTTGCATCGCATCAACCGTTGTTGAAAGGTTTCTACCTTGCATGAATTAGGGATTGTGTATCACATCATTCGCGATGTTGAGAATGTGGCGCGCGCCAATGGCGTGCGTCGCGTTTCGAGCGTGACGTTGCTGCTGGGCGAAGTCTCGGGCGTCGTTCCCGACTTGCTGCTCGACGCTTGGCGCTGGGCGGCAGATAAAAAGCCCATCACCGAGGGTGCAGAGCTTATCGTGGAGCCCGTTGAGGCCGTGACACATTGCGAGGCGTGTAGCTGCGACTACGCGACGGTCGAGCACGGCAAGACCTGCCCCCATTGCGGTAGCGGCGAGACATACCTGCTGCAGGGCCAGGAGGTCATGATCAAGCAGATCGAGACCCCCGACGAGGACCCGGCAGACGCTGTCCCCGACGGTCCTTCCGACGTCCCCGACGCCGTCGACGCCGCCAACCCCCTCCACATCGCCTAACTTGGTCGTTGGGGACGTTCTTAAACGACTAGTCAAACAAGAACGTCCCCAACGACTAGTCGTTTAAGAACGTCCCCAATGACTACTTGCGCTAGAGCATAAGTCACGCTAATAGTCAAGTTATGTCTGTTTAAACAAAATAGCAGCAGTACAAGCGCATTCACGCTTGCCTAAAATCGATATTAATGAACAGCCTGCTTGTATCTGTAAAATGCATGGCTTGATGAGCGACGCCTTGTCGTGTAATGAGTCAAAAAGCAGTAACGTAATCAACTTGTAACAAACCTAGACGTTTAAACAAATAATCCAACCTTTTGCGGATTTAGCTATAATTCCACAAACCAAACAGCTATACTCCTTTCATGTCGTGTAGGAAATACGTAGACAAAAAGGAGGTTATGTGATGGTAAGTATTGTTCTTGCTAGCCACGGGGACTTGGCAGCTGGAATCAAGCAGACGGGCTCGATGGTCTTTGGCGATCAGCCGTCTGTTGCCGTGGTCTCGCTCGAGCCGAGCATGGGCCCCGACGACTTCCGTGCCAAGGTCGAGGAAGCAATCGCTTCCTTCGAGGACCAGGAGCAGGTGCTCTTCCTCGTTGATCTGTGGGGCGGCACGCCGTTCAACCAGATCAGCGGGCTCATCGAGGGCCACGATTCCTGGGCTATCGTCACCGGTGTCAACCTGCCTATGCTCATCGAGGCATATTCGCAGCGCTTTGACGCAAAGAACACTGCACATGCGATCGCAAAACATCTCGTGACTGAGGCTAAGGCTGGCGTGCGCGTCAAGCCCGAGTCTCTGGAGCCCGAGGAGAAGAAGCCGGCTGTGGCCGCCGCTGCTCCTGCAGGCGCCATCCCTCCGGGAACGGTCATCGGCGACGGGCACATCAAGATTGCCCATGTCCGTATCGACACCCGTCTGCTGCATGGTCAGGTGGCCACCACGTGGACCAAGCAGATCAACCCCAACCGCATCATCGTGGTTTCCGACGGCGTTGCTCACGACGAGCTCCGCAAGACCATGATCGAGCAGGCTGCCCCTCCGGGAGTCCATGCCAACGTCGTTCCCATCAAGAAGATGGCCGAGGTCGTCAAGGACACGCGCTTTGGTGACACCAAGGCCATGCTGCTCTTCGAGAACCCGCAGGATCTGCTCAAGGCCATCGAGGCCGGCGTCGACATCAAGGAAGTCAACATCGGTTCCATGGCTCACTCCAAGGGCAAGGTCGTCGTCACCAACGCCGTCGCTATGGGCGATGACGACGTTAAGACCCTCGAGGCCCTCAAGGCCAAGGGCGTCAAGTTCGAGGTCCGCAAGGTTCCTTCGGATTCCTCCGAGGATCTCGACGCCATGTTGAAGAAAGCTAAGGCCGAACTGGCCGCTCAAGCATAGTAAAGGAGGGTCCGATACATGTCTGCAATCACTATTCTGCTTGTTGCGATTGTCGCGTTGCTTGCCGGTATGGAAGGCATTCTGGATGAGTTCCAGTTCCATCAGCCGCTCGTGGCATGCACGCTTATCGGTCTCGTAACCGGTCACCTTCAGGAGGGCATCCTCCTGGGCGGTTCGCTCCAGATGATGGCCCTTGGCTGGGCTAACGTCGGCGCCGCCGTCGCGCCTGACGCCGCTCTGGCCTCGGTCGCTTCTTCGATCATCATGGTGCTCGCCCTCAACGGTGGCGCCACCGATTCGGCCAAGGCCGTTACCGCGGCCATCGCCGTCGCCGTCCCGCTGTCGGTCGCTGGTCTGTTCCTGACCATGATCTGCCGTACCATTGCTACCGCTATCGCTCACGCCATGGACGGTTGCGCCGAGAAGGGCGACTTCTCCGGCATCGAGCGCTGGCAGTACGCTGCCATCCTCATGCAGGGCCTTCGTATCGCCATCCCGGCAGTGCTTCTGTGCGTCATCCCGGCCGAGGCCGTTACCAACGCGCTTAACGCTATGCCCGACTGGCTGTCCGGCGGCATGGCTGTCGGCGGCGGCATGGTCGCTTCCGTCGGTTACGCCATGGTCATCAACATGATGGCCACCAAGGAGACCTGGCCGTTCTTCGTCCTCGGCTTTGTCCTTGCTGCCATCCCTCAGCTCACGCTGATCGCCCTTGGCCTCATCGGCATCTCCCTTGCCCTCATCTACCTTGGCCTTAAGGATCTGGCCAAGCAGGGTGGCGGCATGGGCGGTGGCTCCGGCGACCCGCTCGGCGACATTCTGAACGATTACGAGTAGGAGGGGAGTGATACATATGGCAGAGAACAAGATTCAGCTCACCAAGGCTGACCGTAAGAAGGTTTGCTTCCGTCATCAGTTCCTTCAGGGCTCGTGGAACTACGAGCGTATGCAGAACGGCGGCTGGTGCTTCGCAATGATCCCTGCGATCAAGAAGCTCTACACCAGCAAGGATGACCAGATTGCCGCTCTTAAGCGCCACCTGGAGTTCTATAACACCCACCCCTATGTTTCCGCCCCCGTCATTGGCGTTACCCTCGCCCTCGAGGAGGAGCGCGCCAACGGTGCTCCGATCGATGACGTCGCCATCCAGGGCGTCAAGGTCGGTATGATGGGCCCGCTCGCCGGCGTCGGCGACCCCGTCTTCTGGTTCACCCTTCGCCCGATTCTGGGCGCTCTGGGCGCTTCCCTGGCCATGTCCGGCAGCATCGTCGGTCCGCTGCTGTTCTTCTTCGCGTGGAACATCATCCGTTACGCTTTCCTGTGGTACACGCAGGAGTTTGGCTACAAGGTCGGCTCCTCCATCGCCAAGGACCTCTCCGGTGGTCTGATGGGCAAGGTCACCGAGGGCGCTTCCATCCTGGGTATGTTCATCATCGGCGCCCTGGTCGAGCGCTGGGTGTCCATTTCCTTCACCCCGATCGTCTCCACGGTCAAGCAGTCTGCTGGCGCCTTTATCGACTGGGCTAGCCTGCCCTCCGGTTCCGAGGGTATCAAGGAAGCGCTGACGATGTACAACTCCGTCGGTGCTACCGCCCTTGATCAGATGAAGGTCACCACGCTTCAGGCCAACCTCGATCAGCTCATCCCCGGCCTTGCCGCCGTGTGCCTGACCCTGCTGGTCTGCAAGCTCCTCAAGAAGAAGGTTAGCCCGATCGTCATCATCCTGGCTCTCTTCGCCGTCGGCATCATCGGTCGCTTCTGCGGCTTCATGTAAGCACGCTTCGGCTTAAGACCGAGAGTTGCTAGGTAAGGGCTTTTGAGCCATTGAAACGGACCGCACCCGGTGGGTACACTGGATGCGGTCCGATTGTTTTATTTGGAGGGCGAGGCGCGCATGGCGCAATCTCAGAACAGCACGGTCGATCTGGCAACGCCGGCAACCTGCCTGATGGGGCTTACCAGCCACGGTAACGTGATGGTGGGCAATAAGGCGTTCGAGTATTACAACGAGCGCAATCCCGAGGATTATATTCAAATCCCGTGGGACGAGGTCGACTATATTGCCGCCGAGGTTTTGCGCGGCACCAAGAAGATTACGCGTTTTGCCATCTTCACCAAGGACAACGGTCACTTTACGTTTTCGACGCGCGACGACAAAGAGACGCTTCGTGCGGTCCGCAAGTACGTCGACGAGGATAAGCTCGTGCGTTCGCCCGACTTTATCGATGTGACTGCCAAGGGTGCCAAGAGCATCCCCTCCGTCATCAAAAGCCTCTTCCACAAAGGTAACTAGTCATTAAAGAGCGCCCCCCAAAGTGGGACGCAGTTTCCCATGGGGCTCGATTGGGAAAGTGCATCCCAGTTCGAGCGCCGATTCCGGGATGTAGTTTCCGGAACGGGGCCGTTTGGGAAACCGTGTCCCGTTTCGAGCCGAAATTCTGGGACACAGTTTCCAGCGAGGTCCCATTGGGAAAGTTTGACCCAGAATTTGCCTGGATAGTGGGACACACTTTCCGGAGGGCTGTTCCACCGCAACTTCGAAGAGTGGCTATACGCTGTATTACAACGGCGTAAATCTGCTACACTAGTACAACATGCCTCCGTAGCTCAGGGGATAGAGCACCGCTCTCCTAAAGCGGGTGTCGTGCGTTCGAATCGCACCGGGGGCACCAGAAGTAAATGCAGGTCAGACGGTATAAATCGTTTGACCTGCTTTCTTATATAAGGGCATCGTTAACGTCAGTTGGGTAGAATTTGGGTAGAAAGTTTTTTTGTGAAGGGCTATGCCCAAAGTCCGGTTTCCAACCCTTCCCACAGCCTACGGGCTTATAAGAAGCCCTTCGGCCATGGAAAGCGTTGAAAACCTAGGGTGACGCTGCTGTGAGATGGGCGAGTTTTCAACAGCCCCCGGCGTCTTCGGGTTTCGCCTGGGACCCTGCGACACCGTGGACCGTTGAAAACTCGCCCTTCCGCTTGGAAGAGGGCTTTTACCCCTTAAAATTGTCCGAAAGTGACAACGACGCAGGAGGTCCGGTATGCCTGCCAGCAAGAAAGAGGCAAAAGAGTTCGTCAAGCGGTGGCAGAAGCGCCTTGCCGCCATCCCCGCGGGCTCCAACAACGAGCAGCAGGACACGCAAAAGTTCTGGGTAGATCTGCTCATCAACGTCCTGGGCATCCCGTCCAACACCATAGACAGCTTCGTCGACTTCGAGCGGAAGGTGAGAGGCCGCCGCATCGACGTGTTCGTCTCCGACCACAACTTCCTGTGCGAGCAGAAGTCGTGGGGTATCGACCTCGACAAGCCCGAGCCCAGAAACGGCGGCATGGAGACGCCGCTCCAGCAGGCCATGTGGTACGCGCGGCACCTGCCGTACTCCGAGCGCCCCCGCTGGGTGATGACGTGCAACTTCGGGACCTTTCGCCTTTACGACCTCGACAACGAGCGGCCCGAGGATACCGTGCAGGAGTTCTCCCTCGAAGAGCTCCCGGACAGCCTGTATCTTCTGTCCTTCCTGACCTCCAACGAGACGAGCCGCCTGCACAAGGAGCAGCAGCTTTCCATCGAG
>USJB01000084.1 GCA_900554905.1 uncultured Collinsella sp.
CCCCGTCGATAACCTCTCGACCGAGCAGCTCCGCGATATTTACGCCGGCAAGATCACCAACTGGAAAGAAGTCGGCGGAGAGGACCTGAAGATTCAGGTTATCAACCGCGACGAGGCGTCCGGTACGCGCGAGGCCTTCCGTACCATCGTGATGGATGGCACGCCGTTCGATCGCCGCTCGGCTGTTCTTTCGGGTACGGGCCAGGTGCGCGACGTGGTATCTCGTTCGCGTGGGGCCATCGGCTACATTTCGCTGGGCTTCGTCGATAGCCTCAACGCCAAGACCTCGGTCAAGGCTGTCTCGGTCAATCATGTTGAGGCGTCCGAGAAGACGGTCGCGAGTGGCGGCTATCCCATCTCGCGTGACCTTTACTTCTTTGTGAAGGGTACGCCTTCGCAGCAGGCGCAGGACTACATTGACTATGTGACATCCGAGAAGATGGACAAGCAGATTCGCGAGGCGGGCTTTATTCCCGTCACCAACGACGAGAAGGGGAGTGAGTAGCATGGAAGCACAGGAAAACTCCCAGACTGAGCAGAATGCTCAGGCACCCAAGAAGCGCGAGCTGGCGCTCGTATCGCGCAGTACCTATATCAAGGAGAAGGCGCTGCAGTGGATCTTCTTTGCCTGCGCGTTCTTGGCGGTCGTCACCGTCATCCTGATCTTTGTCTTTACCACGTACTCGGCGCTGCCGGTCTTTACCGACATCGGTCTGGTGGACTTCTTTAGCTTTACGTGGGCGCCCTCTGAGGGCCACTACGGCATCATGTCGCTGCTTGCCGGCTCAGGTCTGGTGACCGTCGGTGCGCTCGCCATGGGCGTGCCGCTAGGTGTGGGCACGGCCGTGTACCTGGTCGAGATCGCCGGCAAGCGCGTGCGCAAGCTCATCAGCCCTGCCGTCGACCTGCTGGCCGGCATCCCTTCTATCATCTACGGCTTTTTCGGCATGATCATCATCCGCCCGTTTATCGCACAACTGACCGGCGGCCTTGGTTTTGGTGCGCTGACGGCGTGGTTTGTGCTCGCCATCATGATCGTCCCTACCATCACCACGCTCACCATCGATGCCCTCAATTCCATTCCCATGGGCATTCGCGAGGCATCGTATGCCATGGGTGCTACTAAGTGGCAGACCATCTATAAGGTCGTGCTACCTGCCGCTAAGCTGGGTATCGTGGATGCCATCGTGCTGGGTATGGGCCGTGCCATCGGAGAGACCATGGCCGTGCTCATGGTCGTGGGTAACGCCCCGGTTATTCCCGACAGCATTGCGAGCCCTATCTCGACGCTCACGAGCCAGATCGCGCTCGACATGAGCTATTCCTCGGGTCTGCATCGCTCGGCGCTGTTCGGCATGGGCGTGGTCCTGTTTATCATCTCCGCCACGCTGGTGGGCATCGTCCGTCTGATTTCCAAGAAGAAGAGGGGGTAGGCTATGTCCGATTCCGTTGACACGACGGTCGATACGACCTCGTCGCGTGAGCGCATCAAGCGTGCCCTTTCCCACGGCAAGAAGGGCCGCATCAACAAGGACCTGTCCAACAAGATCATGCTTGGCGTGTTTCGTGCCGCTGCCTACATCACCACGCTGGTGCTGGTCGCTATCATCGCCTACGTGGTCATCAACGGCCTGCCACACATCTCGCTCGACTTTATCTTCGGTTGGCCCCAGGGCGTCAACGCCGAGGGCGGAATTTGGCCCACGATCGTCTCGACCGTCTACGTGACGGCGCTCGCCATGCTTATCTGCACGCCGATCGCTGTGCTGGCAGCCGTCTATCTGGCCGAGTACGCCAAGCAGGGCAAGGTCGTCGAGCTCATTCGCTACGCTGCTGACGCTTTGGCCTCGGTGCCCTCCATCGTTATGGGCCTCTTTGGCTACGCCTTGTTTGTCGAGGCCATGGGCCTGGGCCTTTCGATGGTCTCGGCCGCCCTGGCACTCGCGCTCTTGATGCTTCCCATCGTCATGCGTACCACCGAAGAGGCCATTCGCGCCGTTCCGCGCTATATCCGCTGGGGCGCATATGGCCTGGGCGCCACCAAGTGGCAGGTTGTCTCCAAGATCGTGCTTCCTTCGGCTTTTGGCCGCATCGCCACCGGCATCGTGCTTGCCATCGGCCGCGCCATCGGCGAGACCGCCGTGGTGCTCTACACCATGGGTCAGGCCATCAACCTGCCTATTTCGCCGCTCGATTCCGGTCGTCCCATGACCGTTCACCTGTATCTGCTTGCCAATGACGGCATCAACATGAACGCAGCCTACGGCACCGCGCTCTTGCTGATGGTGATCATTCTGGCCTTCAACCTGTTTGCGCGCTTCCTGTCGCGCAAGCGTCGCTAGTTAAGGAGTCCCATGTCCGTTTATCAGTCCGCTCCCACGTTGGAGCAAGCGGCCATTACGGCCAAGGATTTCAACTTTTGGTACAGTGACTTTCATGCGCTGACGGGGCTTGACCTCAACATCGCCAAAAACGCCATCACCTCCTTCATTGGCCCTTCGGGCTGCGGCAAGTCGACGTTTTTGCGCTGCATCAACCGCATGAATGACCTGATCGAGGGCACGCGCGTCGAGGGCACCATGACGCTCGACGGCAACGATATCTATGCCGAGGGTGTCGACCCGGTCGATCTCCGTCGTCGCGTGGGCATGATCTTTCAGCAGCCCAACCCGTTTCCTAAATCCATCTACGAGAATGTCGCCTTTGGCCCTCGTCTGCAGGGCGTGACTAGCAAAAGTGACCTCGATGACATCGTGGAAGAATCGCTCAAGCGCGCCAACCTCTGGAAAGAGGTATCCAATCAGCTCAACAAGGATGGTTTGGCGCTCTCGGGCGGTCAGCAGCAGCGTCTGTGCATCGCGCGCGTGCTTGCGGTGCAACCCGATGTCCTTCTGATGGACGAGCCCTGCTCCGCCATCGACCCCACGTCCGTCTCTAAGGTCGAGGATCTGATGGCCGAGCTGGCGCCCGAGATGACGATCATCATCGTCACGCATTCAATGCAGCAGGCAGCTCGCATTAGCGACTACACCGCATTCTTCTTGCAGGAAGTTGCCGGCGAGCCCGCTACGCTCATCGAGTATGGTCAAACCGACGCGATCTTCACCAGCCCGGTGGACTCGCGGACGGAAGACTATATCACCGGCCGCTTTGGCTGATCGGTGCGACTAGTCCCAAGCCGATCGGATCTGGTCCGGTGCGTATTCACTGTGCGGGCGGCATGACCGCACCCAACTGATTGGAGTGAACCATGCGCAAACTGTTTTCCCGTCAGCTCATCGAAGCCCGTCACGAGATGCTGAGCATCTACGAGGCTGTAGACCTGGCGCTTCACGACGCCGTGAAGGCCTATGTGACCGACGACCGCAAGCTCGCCACCAAGACCAAGAAGCGCACGCTTTCGATTGACGCACGCTGCGCCAACCTGGAGGCCGTCTGCTACAACCTGATTGCCA
The DNA here is from genome assembly GCA_900554905.1 of uncultured Collinsella sp. Classification (GTDB taxonomy): domain Bacteria; phylum Actinomycetota; class Coriobacteriia; order Coriobacteriales; family Coriobacteriaceae; genus Collinsella. The sequence continues at coordinate 3,456 of USJB01000084.1, forward strand.
CGCAGTCACCGGTCGCCTCCGACTTCCGCTTGCTGCAGACGATCATCTACGTCGACTTTAACCTGCAGCGCATGACCGATAAGGTTCGCCAGATCTGCCGCGCCACGCGTCACATGGTCAAGGCCGACATCTCGCTGCCCCAGGAACTCGTCGCTACGGTCGAGGCCGAGGCCGAGGCTGTTTACCAGGTGCTGGGTTCGTCGCTTTCTGCGCTCGTCACCAACGACATGTCCATCATCTGCAACTTGGCCGTCGAGGACGAGCCAGTGCACGCCGCCTACGAGAAGTTCTTCCGCACCTTTAACCGCATGGACACGGGCGATTTTATGGACGACGACAGCAACTATGACGACCTGCGCCGCGCCATCATGGTATCGCGCTATCTCGATCGCATCGCCTCGATTTCCATCGATGCCGCCTGCCGTCTGACCTTCCTGTTGACCGGACAGCGTATGACTGCCGGTGATATCGCCTGCACTGATGAGGATGAGCTCGAGAGCATGCGCGTGCCTTCGGGCGAGGGTGTTATCATGAGGCCCGCCGTCGACGCTCGCTACGTTGCCAAGGTGCCCACTAACGAGGTCAGCGAGGGTCTTCGCTACCTGCTCGATCATCTTGAGGACGAGGACGATGGCGAGGACGACGAGGAGTAAGTAATTCCGTTCGTCGAAAGATTGTAAATACCTAAGTGAGCGCGGCCTTGCACATGCGGGGCCGCGCTCTTGCGATAGCATGGGACTACTTGTTTGGCTGTCAGCGGAGGCGATTGGCAATGGATAACTATTTGGACTTGATGCGCGCTCGCCGCGAGCAGATTCTGGAACGTTTTTATGCGGCGCTCGATCGCGCAGGCCGTCCCCACGACGCCGCGCGCCTCATTGCCGTGTCCAAGACCGTTGGTGTCGATGAGACCGTTGCCGCCATCCAGGCGGGATATCGCCATTTTGCCGAGAATCGCCCGCAGGAGCTGGTTCGCAAGCTCACGGGTCTGGCGGAGCATCCGGAGCTGCCCGAGGTGCGCTTCGATATGATCGGCAACCTGCAGACCAACAAGATCAATGCGGTTCTGGGCTCGGCCGAGCTGATTCATTCGGTGGGATCGCTGCATTTGGCTCAGGCTATCTCGAGCCGTGCGGTCCGCAAGATTGAGGCGGGCGAGCTTTCCGGCCCCCAGCGTGTGCTGATCGAGGTCAATGTGAGCGGCGAGGAGTCCAAGGGCGGCTTTTCGCCCGACGAGGTCCGAGACGCCGCAGGTGAGCTTGCGGAGCTTGAGGGAATTTGTGTGCAGGGCCTTATGACTATGGCGCCCCGGGGGAATAAGGATGTGGCACGCCGCACCTTTGCGGGGCTTCGTGAGCTGAGGGATGAGCTGGAGGCGGCGCATCCCGATTTGAACCTGCCTGAGCTTTCCTGCGGTATGAGCGAGGACTTTGAGTCTGCCCTTGAGGAGGGCTCTACGCTCGTTCGCCTGGGCAGGGTAGTATTTAGCCCGGAGTTTGCAGTAAAATAAGGCTCTGAAGTGCGCACTGATTATCGGGGCGCCTGCACTAAACCGCGAGAGGACACAACCATGGGCTTCCTTGACGAGATTAAAAATAAGATGCACCTGGGCGGCCAGCAGGGTTACGACCAGGGTTATGGCCAGGACGACGACTACGGCTACGATGACGGCTACGACGATGGCTATCAGAACAACGGCTACAGTGGTGCTTCGGGCGAGGGCTTCTACACCCAAGACGAGCCGAGCAACGGCCTGCTTGGCCAGACGCGCCGCGGTGAAGCTGAGTCGGTTGCCGTGTATACGCGCTCCGGTCAGCTGGTCGGCGATGACTCCCGCCATGCCACGACGTATAACCCGCCTTCGCGCTCGCAGGACAGTGTTGCGAGCGGTTATCGTCCTGGTGCCTATGACACGCCGTCGAGCTATGCCGAGAATACCCGCGCCCGTGCCGCCGCTGCACCCGCGCCTGCACCGAGCGATGCCTCGGCCTATGCGAGCAATATCATCAACGCCACGCCGCAGCTGCCGGCCTATGTCCTGCGCCCCGAGAGCTATGACGACGTGGAGACCGTGGTGCGCCGCGTTCGCACCAAGCAGCCTGTCGCACTGATTTTTGTGGGCGTACGCACCGAAGTTGCCAAGCGCGTCTTGGACTTCTCTTACGGCTTTGCCTGCGGTCTGGGTGCCACGGTCAAGGAGGTGGGCGACCGCGTGTTCATGGTGCTGCCCGCCGGTTGCGAGGTCAAGGATTCGGACCTCAAAAAGCTCCGTGCCGACGGCTACCTTAAGTAAAGACAAGACGAGGAGATTCCCATCAACATCTACACTATCGTCCAGCTGGTCAACACGCTGTTCAACTTCTATTCCACGCTCATTGTCGTCTACTGCTTTATGACGTGGATTCCCATGAAGCAGGGTGGTTTGCTTCAGGATATTGCCGCGGTGCTTGATAGCGTGTGCGGTCCGTGGCTCAACCTGTT
>USJB01000085.1 GCA_900554905.1 uncultured Collinsella sp.
CCCCCATCCACAGCAGGTCGTGGTTGCCCCACTGAATGTCGAGCGAATGGTAGGTGAGCAGGCGGTCCATAATCTTGGCAGCGCCGCCGCCACGGTCGAAGATATCGCCCACCAGGTGCAGGTGGTCGACGGCCAGGCGCTTGATGAGTGAAGCGAGCGACTCGATAAAGTCGTCGGCGCTGGCGGTCTCCAGGATGGACTCAACGATGCGCTCGTGATAGCGCACGCGATAGTTGTTCTCGTTCGGGTGCGTGTGCAACAACTCGTCGATGATGTAGGCGTAATCGCGCGGGATGGCCTTACGCACCTTGGAGCGCGTGTAGCGGCTTGAAAGCGAGCGAGCGACCATGATGAGCTGGTCAAGCATCGTCTTGTACCAGGTTGGCGAGTCCTCGCGCCGGCTGCGGACAAGATCGATCTTCTCGCGCGGATAGTAGATGAGCGTGCACAGCTCGCCCTTTTCGTCAAAGGAGAGCGTGTCGCCAAAGATCTCGTCGACATGCTCGCGCACGACGCCCGAGCAGTTGTTGAGGATGTGCATAAAGGCTTCGTACTCGCCATGCACATCGCTCATAAAATGCTCGGTGCCCTTGGGCAGGTTGAGGATGGCCGAGAGATTGATAATCTCGGTGAATGCGGATTGCTCGGTGGGGAACTGTCTCGACAGCAGGCGCAGATACTTGAAGTCGTGCGGATTGTGATCGAATGCGGCCATGAAGCACCTTCCGATGTGGTTGGTAAAACTGATAAAGCATCGTCAAACGTTTATCAGTATGCGACGCCTTTGTTTCAATTTTGCGCTGGCGGCTCAATTGTCGGATGAACGGTTTGCTAAATCGATTTAGTTAAGGTAGATATGGCGGTTGAGTGGAGACGCTGAGGGTGTCTTTGCGGACGATTGCCTATGGTTTGGTGGAGATGATGATGGTAAAGATGTTCTATACAGATGGTTCGATTTGGTAAATAGTGGACATTTGTACCGTATGCAGGCTCGCTGTGCGATAATTTTCGTAGTAATACGTAAGGAGCCTCATATGAGTGATTTTGTCCTGACCTGTGAATCCGCTGCCGACCGAACCCGGGAGTTCTTTGAATCGCGCAATATTCCCGTCGCGTATTTTCATTACGAGATCGACGATGTTGTCTATACGGACGATCTGTATCAGTCGATTACGCCGGACGAGTTTTTTGCCCAGATTGCCGCGGGCGCCATGCCCAAGACGTCTCAGGTGAGCGTGGGCGAGTACGAGGAGTTTTGGGAGCCGTTTGTTGCCGAGGGTAAAGACGTGCTGCACCTGACGTTGTCGTCGGGTATTTCGGGTACGTATGGTTCGGCTTGCGTTGCGGCGCAGATGCTCGCGGATCGCTATCCCCAGGGCGGCAAGGTGCGCGTCATCGATTCGCTGGGGGCGTCTTCGGGCTTTGGTCTGTTGCTGGAATATGCCGCCGACGTGCGCGATAGCGGGGCTTCACTCGACGAGACGGCCGCTTGGATCGAGGAGCATAAACTCAACCTGCACCACTGGTTCTTCTCGACCGATCTGTCGAGCTACCTGCGCGGCGGTCGCATTTCGGCCGCGAGCGCGATCATCGGCACGGCGCTTAAGATTTGCCCGCTTATGACGGTCGATTGCGACGGCAAGCTGTCGCCACGTGAGAAGATTCGCACTAAGAAGCGAGCGATTTCCGAGATGGCTAAGACCATGATGGCACACGTACAGGACGGTGCAGATTATTCGGGTAAGTGCATCATGTCGCAGTCGGCGTGCCGCGAGGATGCCGAGGCGGTCGCGGCGCTGATTGAGGAACAGGTTCCGCAGCTTAAAGGCAAGATTGAGATCAATGACATCGGTACTCTGATTGGCTCGCATACCGGACCTGGTACGGTGGCGCTCTTCTTTATGGGCGACAAGCGCGTGGATTAATTTGCCCCATCACGTCGCTGCATGATTGCTCAAACGAAAACGGCCCGCCTCACGTTTGTGAACTGCGTCCCAAATCTTGGACGCCCTAAATAGCGACTAGGCCGCGAGGGCCTGATTCCGGAACTCCTCCGGGGTCAGGCCCTTCAATCTTACCTGCCTCCGGCTCGTGTTCCAGTGGACTATGTATTCCTCCAGGTCGCGTTTGAAATCTTCGAACGTCTCCCACTCGCGGCCCCGGTAGAACTCGTCCTTGACGTGGCCGAAGAGCTGCTCGGTGGCGGCATTGTCGATGCAGTTCGCCTTCCTGGACATGCTCTGGACGATGCCGGCGGCCTCTAGCCTGGATGTGTATGAGGCGTGCTGGTACTGCCAGCCCCGGTCCGAGTGCATGGTCGGCGCGGCGCCCTCGGGGATCTTGGGCAGCAGCTCGTCGAGCATCCTCATCTGCTGGGCCATGTCGGGCGTGGTCGATATGTCGCTCGCCACGATCTCCTTGGAGCAGAAGTCCAGCGTCGGGGCCCAGTAGGCCTTGCCGCCGGCCACCTTGAACTCGGTGACGTCCGTCCCCAGCTTCCGCCACGGGGCCCCGGCGTCGAAATCCCTCGCGATCACGTTCTCGAACGTTCTGCCGACGACGCCCTTGTACGAGTTGTACCTGTGGTAGGCCGTCTCGCGTCTGATCCCGCAGCGGATCCCCATCTCGCGCATCATCTTGAGCACGGTCTTGTCGGCTATCACGGCCCCCTCTTCGGCCCTGAGGCACATCGCTATCTGCCGGTGCCCGCAGCCGTTGGCGGTGCGCGAGAAGATCTCGGCGGCCGCCTCCCGGAGCTCGGGGCGCGTGGGCCTCGGCGGGTGCGCGAGGGCGTAGTAGTAGGTCGACCTCTTGAGCTCGGCGCATGCGAGCAGGTGCCCGAGCGCGTGCCCCTCGGCGCGCAGGGCCGCGACCGCTTCGGCCTTCGCCCTGGTCAGAGCCCGTCCCTCTCGACCAGGGCGCGTAATTTTTTTAGGTAGGCCACCTCGGCCTCGAGCCTACGGCACCGCTCCTCGAGCTCCTCCTCGCGGGTCCGCGGCCTCGCCCTGGAACCGCTCGGCCGGCCCTTGGGCCTCGGGCGCAGGGCCTCCGCGCCGCCCCGGCGGTATAGCGCGCACCACTTCTTGAGCGGCGACATCGACATTATGCCGAACGCCGCCATCGCCTCGGTCTTCGTCATGCCGCCGTCGACGACGGCGGAGGCGGCGGCGACCTTCTGCTCGTATGTGTACCCGCCCTGCTTTCCGTCCATGCGCAGCAGCACCTCGCTCCCGAACGCGCGGTATATCTCCTGCCATCTTCTCACGGCTTCCGCGGGGAGCGAAAGGGCGATCGCGGCAGATTTATACCCGTGCCCGAGCTCGAAGAGCCCTATGGCCGCCTTCCTGGCCTCGACATCATGCTTCACTCTCAAATCAACGCGCATGAAGAAAGCCTCCCATTTCTCATGTCCAAGAAATGGGAGGCAGTTCATCGCGGTGGCGGGCTTTTTGCTACCCATGTGCCGTGATTCGAACCCGGCAGGGTGCGGATCACGGCATCATCGCAAAGCCAGTGGGCAAAAAATAGCAAATATGAGTACTGTTACCATTTTAGTAACAGCGATTTCATGCCTTCAGAAGGCGATTTAGCCGTCAGGCGTCCTACGGCGGAAGAATTGCAGACGTTTATCGGCTAAGTACTTGTACATATGTTGCGTAACACTACATATTTTGCAAATAAATAATGCTACAGGACTTGTGACAGTACTCATATTTGACGTTTTTTGCCCACGACCCCTTATTGCGTGGGTGAATCAGTTGCAAAACGGACTCCAAAGCGTCCTTCGCAAACAAAAAGCCGGGGCCCGCGCGATGCGGACCCCGGCTCAATACCGTGACGATATGTCAGTTACGTTCTACACGTAGAACAGGATGTCGTCGTAGGTCGGGACCGGCCAGTAGTCGGCTGCCACGATCTCTTCCATGGCGTCCACGGCGGCGCGCAGCGTATCCATAGCGGGAACGACCTCGTGTGCATACACATTGGCCTGCTCCTGGCCATCGAGGGCCTCGGCCTTCTGATGCACGGCGTCGAGCGCCTTGATGGAGTCGTTGATGGCGGTGATACCGTTGCAGAGCTTGTTGAGCGTGTTCTGCTCGCACTGCATGGCGGCCTCAGCACCGGCGGCACGAATAGTCTCAAGGCCCTTCGCGACCTTGGTGGCATAGGCGGTAATGACCGGGCGATAGGTACGACGCGCCTCGCGAACCATCGTGGTAGCCTCGATGTTCATGAGCTTGTTGTACTTCTCGAGCTTGCAGTCGTAACGGCACTGGGCCTCGGCCTTGGTCAGGACACCCGTCTCCTCAAAGAGCGCAATGGCCTTATCGGAAACAAAGGCGGGCAGGGCGTCGGCCGTGGTCTTGTTGTTGGCAAGGCCGCGCTTCTCGGCCTCAACGGGCCACTCGTCGGAGTAGCCGTCACCGGAGAACAAGATGCGCTGGTGGTCGGTCAGGACCTTCTTGCAGTACTCGAGCGCAGCGTCCTGGAACTCATCCTCGGGCGTACCCTCGAGTGCGTCGGCGAAGGACTTGAGCGATTTGGCCACGGCGGCATCGAGCACCAGGTTGGAGTCGGAGACGTTCTGCTCGGAGCCGCAGGCACGGAACTCGAACTTATTGCCAGTAAAGGCAAACGGGGAGGTGCGGTTGCGGTCGGTGTTGTCCTGCATCAGCTTGGGCAGGGTATCGGCGCCCAGGTCGAGCACGCCGCGCGTGGCATGGACGGAAGCCTTGCCATCGATGATCTTCTCGACGACCTCGGTAAGCTGGTCGCCCAGGAAGATGGACATAATCGCCGGAGGAGCCTCGTTGGCGCCCAGACGATGGTCGTTGCCGGCCGAGGCAACGGAGGCACGCAGGAGCTCCTGATAGTTATCGACGGCCTCGATCACCGCGGTGAGGAAGACGATGAACTGCAGGTTGTCGAGCGGAGTGTCGCCCGGATCGAGCAGATTCTCGGACTCGGTGCCAAGCGACCAGTTGTTGTGCTTGCCCGAACCATTGATGCCCTCAAAGGGCTTCTCGTGCAGCAGGCAGACCAAGTCATGGCGGGAGGCGATGAGCTTCATCTTCTCCATCATGACCAGATTCTGGTCGATGGCCTCGTTGACTTCGCCATAGACGGGGGCAAGCTCATGCTGGCAGGGAGCAACCTCGTTGTGCTTGGTCTTGGCGGGAATGCCAAGCGCCCACAGCTCATCGTCCAGATCCTTCATATAGGCCGAGACGGTGGGGCGGATAGCGCCAAAGTAGTGCTCCTCGAGCTCCTGGCCCTTGCAGGGAGCGGCGCCAAAGAGGGTGCGGCCGGTAATGACCAGGTCCTTGCGCTTGCGGTAGGCGTCCTTCTTGATCAGGAAGTACTCCTGCTCATCGCCCACGGAAGGAACGACCTTCTTGGGGGTCTTGCCAAACAGCGCCAAAACGCGCTTAGACTCACGCGAGAGCGCGGTCATGGAGCGCAGCAGCGGGGTCTTCTTGTCCAGGGCCTCGCCTGTGTAGGAGCAGAAAGCCGTGGGGATGCACAGGACATCGTCCTTGATAAAAGCGGGGCTGGTGGGATCCCAGGCGGTGTAGCCCCGGGCCTCAAAGGTGGCCCGCAGACCGCCGGAGGGGAAGGATGAGGCGTCCGGCTCGCCACGGATCAGTTCCTTGCCGGAGAATTCCATGAGCACCCTGCCATCCGGCGCCGGGGTGATGAAGCTGTCGTGCTTTTCCGCGG
>USJB01000086.1 GCA_900554905.1 uncultured Collinsella sp.
TAGTTACAAGGCATACCAGCTGCGCTATGATCCCTTTGACATCTGCAAACCCTCATATAAGTCTGTCCCCAATGAGTGCAAAAAGGCGCCCTCCGTAGGGGAGGGCGCCTTTGGTAAGTTCTATGTGAACGCGAGGTCTTTGACCCGGAGAGTCCGAGGTACTTGTTGGTAAGACCTTATTTAGGAGCGCGCAACCTTGCCGGACTTGAGGCAGGTGGAGCAAACGTTCATCTTGCGACGGTGACCATCGACGACGACGTAGACGCGCTGGATGTTGGGGCGGAACTTACGGTTGGTGACGCGGTGAGAGTGGCTGATGGAGCGACCGGCAACGGGGTGCTTACCGCAAACTTCGCAAACTTTGGACATAACTGACCCTCCTTGGGCGACAAACGAACATGTCGCGTTAACAAACAAGCCTGAACTATAGCACAGAAGCAGATCCCTGTGCGTAATCTACACAGAGATATTTCTCTTTTGGCGATAGTGCCCACGCCACGGCCCTGGACGTAGATCCGATTTGCGTGCGGCAGAGGGGATTATGCCAGCTCGCAACAAGGTTTTCAAGCGCGTCCCACAAATATATATAGGTTTATGGAGCGATTGGCTCCGTTTACGGATTGACTAGTATTTATACTCGCATTTGAGCCCGAGGTTGGCTACACTATGCCTTGACCATTAAAGGGGTACGAGATACCCACATGGAATTACATAGCTGCCAATGAGCAGCCCTTCCTGTGGGTGTCTGGTCCGCTTTGAGCGGTCGGGCATCTATTTTTTTGACTGTGTCAGCAGTCAAGACATGTGAGGAAGGAGATCGATGGGCACGACTTCCCCCAAGGCGGTCATCATGGACGAGACCGCCGTCAACCGAGCGATGACCCGCATCGCGCACGAGATCCTCGAGCGCAACGAGGGCTGTGAAGACCTCGCTCTGGTCGGCATCGTCACGCGCGGCGACCTTCTGGCAAAGAAGCTCGCTGAGGAGATCAAGGAGATCGAGGGCGTCGAAGTTCCGCTCGGCAGCCTCGACATCAGCTTCTACCGCGATGACTATGCGACCAATTTCGCTCCCGCGATCCACGCTACCAACATTCCCTTCAGCGTCGACGGCAAGCGCGTCGTGCTGGTGGACGACATCCTGTACACGGGTCGCACCATCCGCGCCGCTCTGGACGCCGTTATGGACCTGGGCCGTCCGAGCCGTGTCGAGCTGGCAGTTCTCGTTGACCGCGGTCACCGCGAGCTTCCCATCTCGCCGGACTTTGTCGGCAAGAACGTTCCCTCGTCGCACGAGGAGAACGTGCACCTATATATGAAGGAAGTCGACGGCCGTACCGCTGTCGAGATCAACGACGTCGCGCCGGGTTCCCACGTGGGCTCCGCGCCGCTGGGAGGTGAGTAGTACCGTGGCGTTCAACCATAAGCACCTGATCGACATTACCGAGTACTCCGAAGAGGACATCAAGCTCATCCTCGAGACCGCCAAGGCGTTCTCCGAGGTCAACGAGCGTGCGATCAAGAAGGTCCCCACGCTCAAGGGCAAGACCATCGTCAACATGTTCAACGAGCCCTCGACGCGCACCCGCAGCTCCTTCGAGCTCGCCGAGAAGCGTCTTTCGGCCGACAGCCTCAACTTTGGCGGCTCCTCGACCTCCACGGTCAAGGGTGAGAGCCTCGTCGACACCGTCGAGACCCTCAACGCCTACAAGATCGACTGCATCGTCGTGCGCGATAAGCACGCCGGTGCTCCCTACATCGTCACGCAGAACTCGCCCGCGAGCGTTATCTGCGCCGGCGACGGCAAGCACAACCATCCCACGCAGGCCCTGCTCGACCTGTACACCATTTGGCAGCACAAGGGTGACTTCCACGGTCTGAAGGTCGCCGTCGTCGGCGACATCTCCCATTCCCGTGTCTGCGGCTCGCTGATCCCCGCCCTTAAAATCATGGGCTGCGAGACCTACGCCGTCGCCCCCGGCACGCTGCTGCCGCCGTCGCCCGAGGTCCTGGGCTGCGACCACGTGACGAGCGACCTCGATTCCGTCCTGCCCGAGCTGGACGTCGTCTACATGCTGCGTGTGCAGCAGGAGCGCCTCGAAGGCGCACCGTTCCCCACGATTCGCGAGTACCACAAGCTCTTCGGTCTGACCAAGGACCGCGAGAAGCTCATGAAGCCCGACGCGATCATCTGCCACCCGGGCCCCATCAACCGCGGCGTCGAGTTCGACTCCTATATGGCCGACCACCCGCAACGCTCCGTCATCCTGGAGCAGGTCTACGCCGGTATCTGCGTGCGTATGGCTATCCTGTATCTGCTGCTTGGAGGTGCCGATAATGGCCTTGCTTCTTAAGAATGCCCACGTCGTCGACCCGTCCGTCGAGCTTGACGGTGTCGTTGACGTCCTGATTGACGGCGACAAGATCGCCGAGGTCGGCGAGAACCTCGCCGCCGAGGGAGCCGAGGTCCGCGACCTTTCCGGCAAGTACCTCGTCCCCGGCCTGGTGGATATGCACGTTCACCTTCGCGAGCCCGGCTACGAGGTCAAAGAGGACATCGAGAGCGGTACCCGCGCAGCTGCCAAGGGCGGCTTCACCGGCGTGTGCGCCATGCCCAACACCGACCCCGTTACCGATAACGGTACCGTCGTTGAGTTCGTCAAGTCCCGCGCTGCCGAGGTCGGCCACTGCCGCGTCTATCCGTCGGGCGCCATGACCCGCGGTCTTAAGGGTGAGGCCATGTCCGAGATGGGCGATATGGTCGCCCACGGCGCCGTCGCCTTCACCGACGACGGTCGCGGCGTGCAGGGTGCGGGCATGCTCCGTCGCTGCATGGACTACGGCAAGATGTTCGGCAAGGTCTTTATGAGCCACTGCCAGGACGAGGACCTGGTCGGCCACGGCCAGATCAACGAGGGCAAGGTTTCGACCCGTCTGGCTCTCGAGGGCTGGCCGGCTGCCGGCGAGGAGCTCCAGATCGCCCGCGACATCGAGATCGCCAAGCTGACCGGTGCCAAGCTGCACATCCAACACATCTCCACTGCCCATGGCCTGGAGCTCGTGCGTGCCGGCAAGGAAGCTGGCGTGCAGGTCACCTGCGAGGCCACCCCGCACCACATGTTCCTGACCGAGAACGACCTGGACGAGACCTACAACACCTCGCTCAAGGTCAATCCGCCGCTGCGTACCGAGGAGGATGCCGAGGCCATCCGTCAGGGCGTCATCGACGGCACCGTAGACGTTATCGTCACCGACCACGCTCCCCACACCCCGTGGGAGAAGGCCCGCGAGTTCGAGCTTGCGCCCTTCGGCATGATCGGCCTCGAGACCTCGCTGGCGCTCGTGCTCACCGAGCTGGTCAACACGGGCAAGATGAGCATGGGCCGCATGATCGAGCTCATGGCCATCAAGCCGCGCGAGATCCTGGGCCTCGATCAGGTTCAGGTCAAGGCGGGCTCCGTTGCCGACCTGACCGTGTTCGACCCCTCCGCAACCTGGACGGTTGGCGAGGACGGTTACGAGTCGCGCGCCGAGAACTCCGGTTTTGCCGGCCGCACGCTCACCGGCCGTGCCACCGATGTGTTCGTCGGCGGTAAGCAGACGCTTGCCGACGGCTGCATCTGCTAGCATAGCCTTATCGCTTTTGTGCGCGGCGCCCTTGCGGTGCCGCGCTTTCTGTTCGCCTGAACCATGCAACCGCATGGGGGATTGGAGCGTCTATGCCCACACCTTCCACTGCACGCATGCACGACTTCGAGGTCGTCTCGAACCGGGAGATTGCCGACGGCATCTTCTCGCTCGTCATCTCGGCCCCCAAGCTTGCAAGTGCGCTCAAGCCCGGTCAGTTCGTGAATATCGCCGTACCGGGCGATGCTTCCTCGCTGCTTCGCGTGCCCCTGAGCTTCTATCGCGCCGACGCCGAGGCCGGCACCGTCGAGCTGTGGTACGCCGTCGTGGGCGACGATACCCGTCGTTTGTCCCAGATGGGCCCTGGCTCCACCTCTAACCTGCTGGGCCCCGGTGGCCGTGGCTGGATGGTACCCGAGGGCACCAGGAAGGCACTGCTCGTCGCCGGTGGCATCGGTGTTCCGCCCGTGCTGTGCCTTGCCGACAAGCTTGCCGAGCAGGGTGTGGCCGTCGACGTGTGCCTGGGCTTTGGCACCGCTTCCAAAGTCGTGGGTGTCGATGAGTTCCGTGCGCTGGGCGCCACGGTTAACGTGTGCACCGACGACGGTTCGCTCGGCACGCACGGTTTTTGCACCGACCCGGCAGCCGAGCTGCTCGGCGAGGGCGGCTACGACTATGTGGCCAGCTGCGGCCCCGCTGTCATGATGAAGAAAGTCGCCGCCGCTGCCGCCGAGGCCGGTGCGTACTGCGAGGTGTCGCTTGAGCGCATGATGAGCTGTGGCTTTGGCGCCTGCAACACCTGCAATGTCGAGACGGTCGACGGTATGAAGGGTGCTTGCATGTGCGGCCCCGTGTTCGATGCTTCCAAGGTGGTGGTCTTCTAGTGGGTACCGTGAACATGGCCGTCGATTTCGGCGGCGTCAAGATGCAGAACCCCATCAACACCGCAGCCGGTACCTTTGGTTACGGTTGGCAGTTCCAGAACTTCTTTGATGTTTCCCAGCTGGGCGCCATCACCACCAAGGGTTGCGCTGCCGAGCCCTGGCCCGGCAATCCCGCACCCCGCATGGCCGAGATCCCCGGCGGTATGATCAACTCCGTGGGCCTTCAGAACCCCGGCGTGGCCGCCTTTGCCCGCGAGTCCGGTCCGTGGCTCGAACAGCTGTCCAAGGACGGCTGCCAGGTCATCTGTCAGGTTGCCGGCCACTCCGTTGACGAGTTTGTCCGCGCGCTCGAGATGTATGTCGAGCTGTGCCCCTGGGCTGCCGGCTATGAGATCAACGTGAGCTGCCCCAACATCGCCGCCGGCGGTGCCGCCATGGGCTCTACGCCCGAGGGCGCCTCATCCGTTATGGCTGCCTGCCGCAAGGTGACCGATAAGCCGCTGTTCGTGAAGATGGCGCCGGTCAACGTCGCCGAGATTGCCAAGGCCCTCGAGGCTGCCGGCGCCGACGGCCTTTCGGTCATCAACTCCATTCAGGGCATGGCCATCGACGTCCATACCCGCAAGTCCCGCGTGGCCAAGCCCAAGGGCGGCCTTTCGGGCCCGCTGTGCCACCACATCGCCGTTCGTATGGTCTGGGAGGTTGCCCAGGCCGTCGATATCCCCATCAACGGCGTCGGCGGTGTCATGACCGGCGAGGATGCGGCCGAGTTTATCCTGGCCGGCGCCACCTGCGTGTCGGTCGGCATGGCCAACTTCGTCGATCCGTGCGCTTCGCTTAAGATCGCGCATGAGCTCGAGGCCTGGGCCGAGTCCCAGGGCGTGAAGGACATCAACGAGCTGGTAGGTGCTTTCGAATGCTAGAGACCGATGCCCGCGACCGCGTAATCGTCGCTCTCGACTGCGACCGCGAGCGTGCGCTTGAGCTCGCCCACGAGCTTTCGGGCCATGCCGCCTGGCTTAAGGTTGGTATGACGCTCTATTACGCTGAGGGCCCCGAGATCGTCAAGACCTTTAAGGACCTTGGCTTTAAGGTCTTCCTCGACCTTAAGTTCCATGACATTCCGCATCAGGTGCGCGGCGCTGCCCGCTCGGCCTCGCTTG
>USJB01000087.1 GCA_900554905.1 uncultured Collinsella sp.
GATAAAGATACCGGCGAGGAACGCGACGGCAATATACAGCGTGCGCTTGGGGCCGCTGGGGGCTTCGGGGGTCTTAGCCTCGTCGATAACGTTGATGCTCTGGGCAGCGCCGACGTTCTGAGCGACCGTACTCACCGAGCTGGCCATGGCCTTTGCGACCTTAGCCGTCTCCTTGGCATCGGTGCCGGTAACCGAAAGCGTAATGACACGCGTGGTGGTCTCGGAGGAAACAGACACCTTGTAGTCATCCAGATCGGTGAGGCCCAGTTCATTGGCTGCGCCGCTCTTAACGCTATCGCTATCCAGCAGCGTGGCGATATCGTTGGAAAGCATCTGACTCGCCGAGAGATCGTTGTAGCTCATCTGACCGCTATCGTCGGTCTTGGCGAGAATGTACATGCTCGTCGTCGCGGTATAGGTGTTGTCCATCGCAACGAAGGACACGATGCCCATGGCGATCGCGCAGACCACCGGAAGGGTGATGACCAGCTGAAGGTGCTTCTTCAGCAGCTGGAACAGTTCGAGAAGGGTCATGCAGCTTGCCTTTCATTTCCCCAGTTCGGATTGACAAAACTGTCCGTATGTTATCGCATCTTTTTACCGAGACCAAACTCTATACATAAGAAACAGGCTCTCCTGTAAAAATGTCGGAAGCAATCGTAAAATTGCACAACAACGCCGCACCCGAAAGTCAAATGCGGCGTCTGCATCAATATCTATGTTGTATCGCTATGCGAATGGCTCGTCCTGCCGTATGGGAAACGTCACCGTAATGGTGGTTCCCACGCCCAACTCGCTCGACAGATCGAGCGTGGCGTGATGATACAGGGCCGCATGCTTGACAATTGCAAGCCCCAGACCGGTTCCGCCGCGCGCCTTGGACCTACTCTTGTCCACGCGATAGAACCGCTCAAATACCTTGCCCTGTTCTTCAGGCGCGATACCGATTCCCGTGTCGGCGACCGCAAGGAACGGATGGCCTTCGTCGTTGGTGCCGCACTGCAGCGTAACCGCACCGCCGGGTCGATTGTAGCGGATGGCGTTGCTCGCCAGATTATAGATGAGCTCGTCAATCAAGCGCGACACGCCTTCGATGACCACAGGCTTGGTCTCATGACTTATCGTCACATTCGCCTGACGGGCGACCTGTTCAAGACGCTGCTCAACCGCGTAGATGGCACGCGAGAGCTCAATAGGCTCCGTGGAACCAATGGGCACCGCCTCGCCCTCAGTTGCACGCTCGGCCTCGTCCAAGTTAGACAGCGTAAGGATATCGTTGACAAGCGCTGCCAAGCGGCCCGCCTCACGATAGATGCGACCGCCAAAGTTGCGCAGGTCGCCCTCGCCCTCGACCATGCCGTTTGCGATGAGCTCGGCATAGCCCGAAATCGCCGTAAGCGGCGTCTTGAGCTCATGGGTGATATTCGCCGTGAACTCGCGGCGCATACGGTCGTTGTCCGCTAGCACCGCCATTTGGCGCTTGAGTTCCTGGCGCTGCGACTCGATACGCTCAAGCATGGGGACCATCTCGGCATAGGCGTGCTCATAGCTACGGCGTGGGTGGTCCAAATCCACCTCTTGCAACGGCGCGATGATGGCACGGGACTCGCGGCGCGCCATAAAAAACGAGAGTACCGCACCCGCTGCTGCGATAAGCAGCATCGGCGCCACCATCGACAGCAAAATCGCCGTAACGCCAGGCTGGGCCTGCGCCAAGCGGACAACCTGGCCGTTATCAAGGGCGACGGCGCGATACAGCATAATCTCGTCGAGCGTAGAGCTTGCGCGCTCCGCGGAACCCAAACCACTCTCAAAGGCCTCGATGACCTCGGGGCGATCGCCATGGTTGGGCAACGTGGAAGGAGACGCCTCGTTGTCATAGGCGACCGATCCATCCCTGTTGATCAGCGTGATACGAAGGTCCTCGCGATCGAGGCTTCGCAAGAATGCGATGGGTTCCTTCTGCTCGTTTAAGGCGGCGGCAATAAGCTCGGTTTCTTGCGAAAGATTGGCACTCGTGGCATCTGCCAAGGTGTTTTGCACAAAGAACGCACCCAGCACCGTAAACGCCACGATAACCGCCATGGCGCAGACAAAGATCGTCACAAAAACGCGGTGCGACAGCGTATGTTTTCCCTGGGGGGCGAAGACCACGGGTTACTCCTCCGATGCGGTGGCCGCGGTGTCGTCACCTTCGGCACCATCACCGGCAGAAGGCTCGGCCAAGCGGTAGCCCACGCCGCGCACGGTCTCGATGGCGCTGGCATGCTCGCCCAGTTTTTGGCGAAGCGTCTGCACGTGCACGTCAACGGTGCGCGAACCGCCGTCGAAGTCCCAGCCCCACACGCTCTGCAGCAACGACTCGCGGGTAAAGACCACGCCGGGCTTGCGCATGAGGTACTCGAGCAGGTCGAACTCGCGCAGGGTGAGCTTAAGCGGCTCGCCGGCAACGGTCACCTCGCGATGGCTGGGCGAGAGCACGATGTCGCCCACGCTGAGCACATCGCTCGCCTGCTTGACCATGCCGCCGCGACGCAGCAGTGCGCGGCAGCGGCTCGCAAGCTCCATGAGCGAAAACGGCTTAGTCAGGTAATCGTCGGCACCGCCATCGAGCGCCATCACCTTGTCGAGCTCGGTATCCTTGGCGGTAAGCATCATGATGGGCACCGTCGCCGTCAGGCGATCGGCACGCAGTCGACGCATAATCGCCAAGCCATCGGTATCGGGCAGCATGATGTCGAGCAGAACAGCATCGGGTACCCGTCGCGCCACGGCAGCCTTAAACTCACCGTCGCACGAAAAGCCTTCGGCCTCAATCCCCTGCTTGCGCAGTGCATAGACCGTCAAATCCCTGATGTTGTCATCGTCCTCGACGTAATAGATCATGTTGAACCCCTTTGCGGCCGGCATGACCGCATCTTAACCCTAAAGGTACCTTTACTAGATGGTATCAGCCAAAACGTCCCGTCAAATAATCCGCCGTGCGCGGATCGGTCGGATTCTTGAAGAGTTGCGCGGTGGGCGCGTGCTCCACCAGCTCACCCAGCAAAAAGAATGCGACCGAATCGGAGATACGCGCCGCCTGCTGCATATTGTGCGTAACGACCACGAGCGTGCAGGTCTCTTTGAGCTCGCAGGCCAGCTGCTCCACCACCAGCGTCGACACAGGGTCGAGTGCCGAGGTCGGCTCGTCCATCAGCAGAATGTCGGGCTGCACGGCAAGTGCGCGGGCGATGCACAGACGCTGCTGCTGGCCGCCCGAAAGGCCCAGACCCGACTCTTTGAGCTTGTCCTTGACCTCATCCCATAGCGCAGCGCGACGAAGGGAGTCCTCGACCAGCTCATCCAGCGCAGCGCGATCGCGCACACCCATACCGCGCGGACCATACGCGACGTTGTCGTAGATGCTCATGGGAAACGGGTTGGGGCGCTGGAACACCATGCCCACGCGCTGGCGAAGGCGGCAGATGTCGTAGTCGCCCAGGATATCTTGACCATCGAGCGCAATCTTGCCCTCGATGCGGCAATCCTTGATGCCGTCGTTCATGCGGTTAAAGCAGCGCAGCAACGTGGACTTTCCGCAGCCCGAAGGCCCGATGAACGAGGTGATCTGCTTGTCGCGGATCTTGATATTCACGTCCTTGAGCGCATGGTGGTCGCCATAGAACAGGTCGAGGCCCTCGACATCGATACGCGTCGGCGAGGCGGCAAGATCCTCTGCCGTGGGGCGAGTCGCATCCCCAACCTCGCGCTCGCGCGCGGCCTCGGCCTGCGCTTTCATGAGTTCTTCAAGCTCCGTGGGCTCCACAGCCGCAGCAGCCGTCATACCGTATACCTCCACATCGATATCAATTCAGCAGTATCGATAGTAGGAATCGCGGCTCATATGCACGTGAGCGCATTGTCAAGTGTTTGTAAGGGCACACTGGCTATGCGGCGGGCAGCTCGATGGTGAATATCGTGTGTTCGGGCGTCGATTCACATGCAACGGTACCGCCGTGCGCGCATACGATCTCCTTGGCGATGGCAAGCCCCAGTCCAGCGCCGCCGCGATTGGTCGCACGCGCCGCATCCAGGCGATAGAACTTCTCAAAGATCACCTTGAGCTTTGGCTCAGGGATCGGATCGCCCTGGTTCACAAATCGTACGCGTACGCCACCGTCACCCAAACGCCTGGCCTCGATCGTGATAGTCGAGTCTTCATAGCTATAGGCAACGGCGTTTTTCATGATGTTATTGAATACGCGAGCCATCTTGTCGCCGTCCACGAGCACCGTCAGGTCCTCGCAGATATCAACCTGGGCTTCCTTGCGCTGTTCGTTGAGAATGGGATAGAACTCGTCGGCCACCTGCGCCAGCAATAGCCCCAAATCGACGTAAGCGCGGGTGAGCACGATATCGTGGAAATCAAAACGCGTGATGTCGAAAAACTCCTCGATGAGCGCGTCGAGCCGATGGGCTTTGTCGAGCGCCACGCCCGTAAAGCGTGCACGCTGCTCAAGCGGCAAATCGGGAGCCTCCTACAGAAGCGAAAGATAGCCCACCACGCTGGCAAGCGGCGTGCGCAGGTCGTGCGAGATGGAGCGCAGCAGGTTGGCGCGCAGCTGTTCGTTTTTGGCGAGCACCGCCGCTTCTTCGCGGGCCTCCATGGCGCGGGCGCGATCGAGCGCCAGCTCGCCTTCGCTCACGATGGCATCGGCAAGTGTCCGCTCCTCATGCGTCAGCACGTCGGGCTCGGCAACGATAGCCAGCACGCCCACCACCGAGGCGGGGTCGCCCGAGCGCACGAAGCCGTCGCCTGTGCGAACCGTCAGGTAGATGCCATAAAACGCCGATCCGCCATAGGTGGCATCGAGCGGCGTACCCACATAGGCGGACGCCGAGAGCCGCGGCGGCATCTGCGGCGCCAGCTCGTGCACCGGCGCGGCATCGCCCACGGCCGTGTATGTCGCACGCGGCAGCAGGTCATCGCCCTCGGCGTCGGCGCTGTACCACACGACCGGACAGCCCGAAAGACGCGCCAGCTGCGTGGCCATGGCGTGAACGATCTGATGCTGATCGGCGCACCGCTGCAGCATGCGGTTGGTCTCGAGCACCATATGCGTGCGGCGGTCGCTGGCGGCAGCCTGTGCCAAGGCGCGGCGCAGGGCCAACGCAATCGAGCTCGACACAAGCGAAACCACGAACATGATGAAGAACATGCCGGGATAGCCGCGGTCGATAAGCGACAGCGAGTAGCGCGGGTCGACAAACAAGAAGTTGTAGAGCGCCACGGCGGCAGCCGAGCTCAGCAAGCAATACAGGCGACTCCAGGTAAAGAATGCGCACAGCTGAACGGCGAACACATAGACGATCATGATGCTCGGCGCGAGACCCGGATGGTCGAGCAGCGCGCCCACAATCGTCGCCGCGACCAGCAGCCCCACCGACACGCAGATATCGTACAGGGGGCCGCGACGCGTCATCGTAGTGCGCCGCCACCAAAAGTTCTCGGCAATATCACCGTCCGCACGGACGTCCATCAGCGCCCCGCCCCTCTCTCAAAAACAAAAACCACCACAAAGGGACAGGCACCTTTGTGGTGGTTTCCCTTGTGGTGGTTCCAAGTGTATAGCCTTTGCAACCTGCGGTCGCTAGACAAACAGCACGTGCGCGAGCAGGGCACACACG
>USJB01000088.1 GCA_900554905.1 uncultured Collinsella sp.
GAAGGGAGCGCCACGTGCGCGTACTCAAACGAGCCCTAGCGATTGTGTATCTTGCCGCCGCCATCGTGGCGCTGGGTATGCTTGTCTGCCAGTTTTGGGGGCCGTATACGTATCGCTTTATGCTGCTGATGCGCGACCCCATGCCGCGCATTGTCGTGACGGCATGCGGCGGAGTTGTGGCGATCGGCGTGCTGGTAAGCTTCTTCCGCCTGATGTTTGCTCGTCGCGAGCCGTCCTGCGTGCATCCGGCGGGGGTGATGGTCGAGCATGTCGAGGCCCGCGTCCAAGGCTCCGACGATTCGCACGTCCGATTTAAGGTCGAGGCTATCGCGCTTGACGATAAGGACGTGGCATCTCTGGCTACTGCGATGCAGCGGCGCATCGAGGAAGCTTGCGACACCATGCTTGGCACGCCGGGCACGACCGCACGCGTTCGTTTTTTGCCGTCCAAGACTACCGTCCAGACCGTGGAGGTTTCCGGTGAGTGATACCAATCAAGATAAGACCGCTCGTACGCCGCGCCTGACGATTGACCAGAGCGCCACGCCGGCGAACGAACCTGTTGATTCCAAAGCAGAGGCAACCGAGTTACAAGACGCGGCAGCCGCGGATTTTGACGAGGCTATGGGTCTCATCAAGGGTACGGGCGCTGCCATCTGGAGCTATGCCGTGCGTCATCCCAACACCACGCTTGGCGCCGTCGCTGGCTTTATCCTCGCCGTGTTGGTGCTCACGTTGGGCCTGTGGGACACGCTCGTCATTGCATTCTTCGTGCTGATCGGCGCTGTGATCGGCCAAATTCGCGACGGCGAGAACGGGATCGTCAACTTCTTCGGCCGTCTGTTTAGCGGCCGCTAATATGTATTCGACTGGCGCATCCGCGGCAGGCATAAGGAGGAACCATGGCTTTTAATACGAAGGTCGATGTGGCCGATACCGAGCTCGAGGCAGACGAGACCGTCACCGCCGAGGCCGAGGACGTAACGCTCGAGGATGAGGCGCTCGTCGAGGCCGAGTCCGCCGATGATGCGGACGAGGATGATGAGGAAACAGACGAGTCCGAGGACTCGCTGACCTATTCCAACGGTGTGATCGAGAAGATCGTCGCCATGGCCACCCGCGAGGTGCCGCACGTCCTGGGCATGAAGGGTAACCTTATGCACTTTGTGCAGGAGCAGTTTGGTGCCGAGAATCTGACCAAGGGCGTGACGGTCGAGGTCACCGATGACAATCGCGTGGTCGTCAACATCTCCGTCATTATCGAGTACGGCGCCTATGCGCCCGCGATCTTCGACGATGTCAAGGCACGTGTCACCGAGCGCCTTGCCGCGATGACCGGCCTTGAGGTGGCGGGCGTCAACCTGCGCATCGAGGACGTCATCACCCCCGAGGAGTACGAGCACCGCACCAGCCAGCACGAATAACCTTCCAAAAAGGGACAGGTTTGTTTTGGCAGGTTTATCTGCGAAAACGTTAAACGGCCGACCGCGCAAGCAAAAGCGTGGCCGGCCGTTATTTGTATGCCCCCCGATGTAGGCATACCGCTCGTCTAACTAGGGGTTGCAATCGTCGCGTTCCGCGTTACCCTAATGGGCGCATTGTTTCCAAATTGTTAACGAGGGGTTGCCGTAATGGCTGACGAGCGCGAAACAGAAAGCAAGGCATGGGCGATTGAGGCCGCCGCGGCAGAGGCGGCATCGCGAGCTGCCGAGGAGCTACATCGTCCTCCCGTGGTGCCGATGGAGCGCGTGGTCGATCGCACCGATATCGAGCGCGGCGAGCGCGCCGGTCAAAAGCGCAGCCAGGAGCCGGGCTTCCCGCGCTTTTTTGCCGAGCTCAATCTGGGTCTGATTCTTACGGCCTTTGCCATCGTTGCGTTTAAAACCCCTAATCACTTTGCTTTTGGCGGCACCTCGGGCGTGTCGGTCATTCTGTCCACGCTGTTCCCGACCCTGCCCGTCGGCGTCTTTATGTGGATTATCAACGCGGTTCTCGTCGTTTTGGGCTTTATCTTTTTGGAGCGCAAGGCAATCCTGTGGAGCGTCTTCGCCTCGTTTGCACTGTCCGCCTATGTTTCGCTGTTTGAGCTCTTTATCCCGACCGATATCTCGATGACGGGCGATATGTGGCTTGACCTGTGCTTTGCCGTGATTCTGCCGGCGCTCGGCAGCGCCATCGTCTTTGATATCGGCGCCTCGACGGGCGGCACGGATATCCTCGCTATGATCCTCAAGCGCCGCACGACGCTCGAGATTGGCCGCGCCCTGCTGCTGGTCGATATCGGCATCGTGACCATCGCGGCCTTTTTGTATGGCCCGCGTGTCGGTCTGTATTGCGTGCTCGGCCTGTTTGCCAAGACGCTTGTGGTCGACAAAGCCATTGAGAGCATTCACCTGCGCAAAGTCTGCACGGTCATTTGTTCCGAGCCCCTTAAGGTCGAGGAGTTTATCGTCAAGCATCTCAACCGCACGGCGACCATCAGCCGCGGCTACGGTGCCTTCTCGGGCAAGTGCGTGACGGTGATCATGAGCGTGCTGAGCCGTCGCGAGGCCGTGCAACTACGCCGCTATGCGCGCGAAGTCGATCCGGGTGCCTTTATCACGATCGTCGATAGCTCCGAGATCGTCGGCAAGGGCTTCCGCGGAACGAACTAGCACAGACGTATTCAACGAACCGCCTGCTGGCGCCGTGTACCTTGCAAATCGGTCATCTTTGAGTATTTGACCCCACATTGGGCAATAATGATGCTAAAGACAACGTTTGCGATCCAAGTGATTCGCTCAAGATACGAAGGGATGATTTCGATGTTCTGCTCGCAGTGTGGCGCCCCCATGGGCGATAACGACAAGTTCTGCGGCGTGTGTGGTGCTCCTAATGCCGGTGCCGCTGGCCCCGCTCCCCAGGGACAGCCTCAGCCCCAGCAGTTTGTTCCGCAACCGCCCGTGGCGAATGCGCCAAAGGGCTGTGTGGCTCAGGCGTTCCAAGATATGACTAAGACTCCGGGCGTGCTTCAGCGTGTATGCCAAATCGCGTTTTTGCCGGCGCTGATTTGCGTTGTGTCGGTGCTCGTGTTGTTTATTCCCGTTATTGGCGGCATTGCAGCTGCCATCGGCTTTTTGGCAGCTTGCATTGCGAGCGTGTGCGGTTCCGGCTTTGGTATCGAGTGGGGCCGTGATCTGTCGCTCAAGGTCGATGACGGCATGGACCGTCCGCTGATGCGTTCCACGTCGTTTGGTCTCGGAGTCTTTTCGAGCGTTATCTCGGTCGTGCTCGAGGCTATCGCTGCCATTCCCGTTATCGGTGTAGTGCTTTCGCTGGTGGAGGGCGTGGTAATTGGCGCCGCGGGCTCGTATTCTTATTACGGCTCTTATGCGCTCGAGGCTGCGCTGTTCGGTTCGCTCGGCCTGCTTGTCCTGGCGCTGATTGCCTCGGCGATTCTGGGTGTCTTCTTTAAGATGTTTGCCGACATCGCCGTGATGCACTTTGCGGTGACCGGTCGCGTCGAGAGCGCGTTTTCGCTCGATAAGGTCTGGGCGGCCTTTAAGCACAACAAGACCTCGCTGTTCTGTGCTTCGTTCCTTCCCGAGTTTTTGACGGGCCTGGTTTCCAACGCCATTACGTGGATCTTGACAGCTGTCTTTGGTGCCATCGCCGGAATTGGCGCGTACGGCTATTACTATCGCCCCACGGGTATCGAGGCGATTGTTACCGCCGGTGGTGTCACGCTCGTATTGTTCCTGGTGCTGATTGCATTCGTCACGGTGTTCCTTACGGTCTTTGGCAAGATGCTCAAGCACCGTGCCGTTGGCTATTGGGCTGCACGTTATGCAAGCGAATGGGCCGATGAGGACAAGGACGACGTTTTGACTTTTGTGCTCCCGGGTGAGAAGAAGCCTGCTCCTGCGGGATTCAATCCCACGGCAGCCACTGGTGCTGCGCCTGCCCCGGCGCCCGCGCCTGCACCTGCCCCGGCACCCGCGCCTGCCCCTGCCCCGGCACCTGCTCCTGTCCCCGCACCGGCGTCCGAGGCGACGCCTGCGGAGCCCGATTGGGATGCCGTTGCCACGCCGGCGGATGAGCCGGGCGATAATCCTGCTGCCGAAAACAATCAAACCGAATAGCCGGTCGAGGCGCCCTGGGCAACTGAGCCCGGGGTGCCTTTTTCTACTGCGAAAGCAAGAAAATGCCCGGGAAAACGGTTGCAGCAAAATTTCTCGGAAATTGGTCAATGTTGCGCAACAACGTCGCGGCTATTGTTGAGAACGTAGACGTGTAAGGTTTGAAGGCGTGCGACGCCTTAGGAAAAGGAGAGGCTCATGTTCTGTCCCACTTGTGGTTCTCCCATTTCGGATGATGCCAAATTCTGCCCTGTTTGCGGATCCGCCGTTGGTGCCGCTTCTGCCGCTGCGGCCCCGCAGCCCCAGCCCGCTCCGGCCCAGGCTATTCAGCCCGCGCCCCAGCCTCAGCAGCAGTACACCGGTCAATACGCCCAACAGTCCGCATCCGCTCCGATGGGCTATGACCCCATTAAGGCTGACCGCAGCCTGATCGGCTGGCTGCTGCTCTCTCTTGTGACCTGCGGTATCTATTCGTTCTACTTCCTGTATTGCTTGGCACGCGACGTCAACACGTTGTGTCAGGATGACGGCGATTACACGCCGGGTCTGGCGGAATTCATCCTTCTATCGTTTGTGACCTGCGGCTTCTACGCGTACTACTGGTATTACAAGATTGGCAACCGCCTGCAGGCCAACGCTCCTCGCTACGGCCTGATGTTCCAGGAGAACGGTACCACCGTTCTTATGTGGCAGATTGTCGGCGCGCTGCTGTGCGGTCTTGGCCCGATCTTTGCCATGAACATCATCATCAAGAATACCAATGCCATGGCAACGGCTTACAACGTCCGTCTTGGCGCTCGTGCCTAACGATAAGAGCGGCGTGAACAGCTCCCAGGGACATAAGGGCGCGGCGGAACTCATTCGCCGCACTCTTTCTTGCATCGGTGTGCTCTTTGTCGCCTGGTTCGTACTCTACCTGCTCGATATTGGCTGCGTGTTTCGCCTGATGACGGGCATTCCCTGTCCGGGATGTGGCATGACGAGGGCCTGGCTGGCAGCACTGCGCCTCGATTTTGCGGCGGCCTTTGCCTACCATCCGCTGTTTTGGGTGGTGCCGATTGCGTTTGTGCTCGCGTTCGTGAGCGAGGAGGTGACGTCGAGCAAGCTAAAGCGCGGCATCGACATTGCGGTTGTTGTTCTGTGCGTGCTGGTCGTTGCCGTATGGATCGTGCGCCTTATCAACCCGGCAGACGCGGGCCTGCTCTTTGGCGGCCATGCGCCCGCCGGAGTCCCCACCGATATCATTCACCTCGAAACCCCACGCTGGCTCGCCATCCTTCGCTCTTACTTGTCGTGACGGAGGACGCGCTAGAAAAACGGTCGACACATAAGCGGGGGCGAACGTTGAGATAACGTCCGCCCCCGCTTTGCTTTAGCCAGGCTGTTATGGATGGGCGTGACGGCTACTCGTCGCGCTTTTCCTCGTGGCGAGCGGCAGCCCGCGCATCGTGGATGCCCTTGATTGCAGCATGGCGGGCGG
>USJB01000089.1 GCA_900554905.1 uncultured Collinsella sp.
GCATCACTCGCCTGTGTTGCCGCTTCGGTGGCGCGTGCCGCCGCCTCATGGGTACGAGCACGCTCTGCCGCCTCGGCCTCACGCTGACGGGCGCGATCCTCGTTCTCAAACTCGATATCGTCCTCAATCTCATCGCTCGGATTGAGCAGCTCGTCCAGACTCACGCCATAGAGCTTGGCGAGCGAGATCAGGTTCTCGGTATCGGGCGAGCTCTCCGCGCGCTCCCATTTACTGACCGCCTGGCGCGACAGCCCCAGCTTTCGCGCCAGCCCTTCTTGGCTAAAGCCCTTGCTGCGGCGAAGGTCGGCGAGCCGCTGCGCAGTTTCTACATTCATGGTTCCTCCTATGTGATGCCAGCCGTGCCGCCGGACCGTTTTTGTTCTTAAGGCGCCTTGCACAGTTAAAAATGTATCCGCCACTGCCAAAAGCATGCCACCTATTTTAGTGAGATTTTTGACAACCGGCGGTTGCGGGCATATATGAGCTGCGGAAATGTGTCCAAACAAAGCAATGACCCGCAGCTCGGTTGTCCTCGTTGCGACGTTAACGGTAGTATGGTCGTACTGTTTATTCCGCACCGCCAACGGAGGGAGTTCCGCGCCGTGAACCGCGATTTCGCCTCATCGCTCATCCAGCTCAACAACACGTTCTATCGCGAGCACTCCGCCTCCTTTTCCGATACGCGCCAGGCCCCGTGGCCCGGCTGGGTGCGCACCATGGACATCGCGCTCGAGCAGCTCGACGTCGCCACAATCGAGCATCCCGTCCGCGTCTTCGATCTCGCCTGCGGCAATATGAGATTCGAGAACTTTGCCGCCGGCGGCGCACTTGCCGCCAAGGGCGTCGACGGCGCAAACCCCTCGGCAGATGCCAGCTGCCCGTTTGAGTTCTATGGCGTCGACTCGTGTCAGGATTTGGCTATCGATGCACGTGGCCACGCCCTGCGCATTCCCAACCTGCACTTCCAGGAACTCGACGTGCTCGATGCCCTTATGAAGCTCAACCCCGCCGAGACGCCCGACGTGCTTTTCGACGCCCCGCTCGCCGACATCTCGGTCTGTTTTGGCTTTATGCACCACGTGCCGTCGTGCGAGTACCGTGTACGCGTGCTCGACGCCCTGGTGCGCCAGACGCGCCCAGGCGGCATCATCGCCATCAGCTTTTGGGAGTTTATGAACGACGAGCGCATGGCGCGCAAGGCCGTTCGAGCCGAAGCCCGCGCCGAGCTCACCCCGCCGTTTGAGGGTTACGATTCCGCGCAGTTTGAAGCCGGCGACCACCTCATTGGCTGGCAAAACGACCGCCACGCCTACCGCTATTGCCATCACTTTGACGATCAGCAGATCACCGACCTGGTGCGCGGCGTCCGTACGTTCTACAAGAGCGGCGAGGTCCCCGTGCGCGAGCTTGAGCGTTTCCATGCCGACGGTCGCAGCGGCGAGCTCAACCGTTACGTGATCCTCAAGCGCCTGTAGGCATCGACGACTCGCCGCCGAGCCGTGCCGCGTCTTTCGGGCAAACTATGCCCACTCTTTTTCAACCCATTGACGGAACGCGCAGCCATGCGTTCCATACTTATGACCAAGGAGCCTCATGGGAGCCGTCCACGTTCGCACGCCTAAGAACTTTGTGCTCGAGGAGCGCTTGGAGCGCTACGCCGATGCGATTGAGACGAACCCCGAGGCCTATGCCGGAGATTGGCGTGAAGTCTGTGCGCCAGTTGGCAGCAAGCCATTCGAACACCTTCACCTGGATCTTGGCTGCGGCAAGGGAACGTACCTTGTAGAGCGCGCGGCCCACGAGCCAAACACGCTCTTTATCGGTATGGACCAGGAGCCCATCTGCATCGCCTATGCCGCACAGAAAATCTGCGAGCATGAACTGACCAACGCACTCGTTCTGCCTCGAGGCGCCGCATCGCTGCCGCAGCTATTTGCCACAGGCGAGCTCGATGCCATCACCATTAACTTTCCCACGCCACAGCCCAAGGCCAAGTACGCCAAAAAACGACTCGTCCATGTCGACCATCTGATGCTCTATCGCCCGCTCTTTGCAGCCGGCGCCACCGTAACGCTGCGAACCGACAGCAAACCGTTGCGCGATTACGCCCTGGGACAGTTTGCCGCAGCCGGCTACGATACGCTTTGGGTAAGTGACGACGTCCGCCGCGACCATCCCGAGCATCCCGAGACCGAATATGAATGCCGCACGCGCGAGATGGGCGCCGCCGTCTATGGCATTTGCGCTACGCCCGGCGCGGAACCCATCGAAGAGCAGCTCGCGGCGGGCCGCGCGCAGGAGCAAAGCCTTGCCTGCTACCTGCCCGATAACCTCGATGAGCTCACCTATGTACCTCTGGGCATGGAAGAGGCCGTCGAGAACTTTAGAAACCGCGCCCGCAAAGGCAAGAAGCGCCTGCCGCAAGAGTCCTAGGGGCTTCTGATGGTCGCGGCGTCGACAAACAAGCGCAAATAGGCGCCAGCGAACGGCCCTCAAACCTAAGTGAGTAGACTTTTTTGCAATAGCCAAGCACAGCCCGCATAGCGAAAAGTAAAACCGCAGGTAGAGCCCTTGCGCAAAAGCCATGTGCTCGCGATATCGCAAAAAGTCTACTCACTTAGCTGACAACTGCACCAAACAGCTGGACAGAACGCCCATTTCCTGCATTTTCTCGCGCGCTGGCACCCCGCGCCGCCGCTACGCCATAATAGTTGGCGGACAAACGCGAGAGAAAGCAACCACATGGCACAGACCACGACAGATACTTCCGCCAGCACCGTTTCCGGCGCCGGCGCCGCCAGCTCGTTCTCGGGCGGCACGGGAACCGAAGCCGAATTCGGCTCACTCGGTGCGCTCTCCCCCACCTGGTGGGAGCCCGAGGACGGCAGCGAGCCCGAACCGTGGCTCACGCCCGACCAGGCCTTCGAACGCTTCTTTGAATGGACGAGCAATCGCGGTATTGAGCTGTGGGACCACCAGGAAGAGGCCCTCATGGATCTAGCCGCCGGTGACCATGTCATTTTGGGAACACCGACCGGATCGGGCAAGTCGCTTGTCGCGCTGGGTATGCTCTTTATGGGCATGGCTCAGGGCAAGCGCTGCTACTACACGGCTCCCATCAAGGCTCTGGTCAGCGAGAAGTTTTTCGACCTTGTGCAGGTGCTCGGCCGCGATAACGTAGGCATGATCACCGGCGACACGCATATCAACACCAAGGCACCCGTCATCTGCTGCACGGCAGAGATCCTTGCCAACGACGCACTGCGCGAGGGCGAAGATGCCGACGTGGGCTGCGTGGCCATGGACGAGTTCCACTACTTTGCCGACCCTGATCGCGGTTGGGCCTGGCAGGTGCCGCTGCTCACCCTGCCTCACACGCAATTCATGCTCATGAGCGCCACGCTCGGCGATGTCACCGCGATCGCCGCCTCGCTCGAGGAACACACCGGCGCTACCTGCGACTTGGTCGTCGATGCCCTGCGCCCCGTGCCGCTGAGCTACGACTACGTGACGACCTCGCTCGAGGGCACCGTCGAGCTCGCGATGCGCCGCGGCGAGGCCCCGCTCTACATCGTGCACTTTAGCCAGGACGCCGCACTTGCGACGGCACAGTCGCTCGCCAACTTTGGCATTGCCAGCAAGGAGCAGCGCGAGGCCATCAAAGAAGCAGCAAAGGGAACGAGCTTCTCGACGGCCTTTGGTAAGATTCTCAAACGCCTGCTTGGATGCGGCGTCGGCGTGCACCATGCTGGCATGTTGCCGCGCTATCGCCTGCTGGTCGAGCGCTTGGCGCAGCAGGGCCTGCTGCCCGTCATTTGCGGCACCGATACGCTCGGCGTCGGCATCAACGTGCCCATCCACACCGTGGTGCTCACCGCGCTCACCAAGTTCGACGGCTACAAGATGCGTCGCCTGCGCGCCCGTGAGTTCCATCAGATCGCTGGTCGCGCCGGCCGTTCGGGCTTCGATACCGAGGGCATGGTCATCGCCGAGGCCCCGGAGCACGAGATCGAGAACGCTAAGCTCATGGCCAAGGCGGGCGACGACCCCAAGAAGCCCCGTAAGATTAAAAAGAAAAAGGCCCCCGAGGGCTTTGTCACCTGGAACAAGCAGACCTTTGAGCGCCTGATCGAGACGCAGCCCGAGACGCTCAAGCCGCGCCTGCGCATCACACACTCCATGGTGATTAGCGTGGTCGAGCAGGGCGGCGACGCCCGCGCCCGCGTGCACGACCTCATCGAGACAAGCCTGCAGACCCCCGAGGAAAAGGCAAAGCTCGAGGTTCGCGCCGACGAGATCTTCGCCACGCTCATCGACTCCGGCGTCGTCGTGCGCACCGAGGTGCCGCCCGCACCCGGCGCTCCGGTTGACGCCGCGCCGGACATAGACTACGCGCTGACGGTCGACCTGCCCGAGGACTTTGCGCTCGACCAGCCGCTCTCGCCGTTTTTGCTTGCCGCGCTGGAGCTGCTCGACACCGAGAGTGAGACCTATACCATGGACCTCATCTCGATGGTCGAGGCTACGCTCGAGGACCCCAAGCAGGTATTGCGCGCACAGGAGCGCGCCGCGCGCGACCGCGCGATGGCCGAAATGAAGGCTGACGGCGTCGAGTATGAGGAGCGCTTGGAGCACATCCAAGACGTCACGTATGAAAAGCCGCTCGAGGATTTGCTCGACGCCGCCTTTGACAAGTACTGCCAGGAAGTGCCCTGGGCCAACGACTACCAGCTCTCTCCCAAGAGCGTCCTGCGCGACATGCTGGAAAGCGCGAGCGATTTTAAGGGCTACATTCAAAAGCTCGGCATCGCCCGCTCCGAGGGCATTTTGCTTCGCTACCTGGCAGAGGCCTACCGTTCGCTCGACCGTACCGTGCCCATCGAGAAGCGCGACGAGCGCCTACGCGACATCATCTCGTGGCTGGGCTTTGTGGTGCGCTCGGTGGACTCGAGCCTGGTGGACGAGTGGGAGAACGCCGGCAACCCGGCAGCCCTCGACGCCGCGCCGCCGCAGGGCATCGACGAGGTCGTTGCGGACCGTCGCGGCTGCACGCTGTTGGTGCGCAACGCGCTCTTCCGCCGCGTGACCCTTGCCGCCCGCGAGCACGTTCGCGACCTGGGCGAACTCGACGAGGACTGGGGCATGAGCGAGATCCGCTGGCAAAAAGCACTCGACGCTTACCACGAGCAGCACGAAGAAATCCTCACCGACGGAGATGCCCGCAGCGCCGCGATGTTTTCCATTGACGAGTCCGACGAGAAGACCGCGCACGTATGGCACGTGCACCAGATCTTTGCCGACGAGGATGGCGACCACGATTTTGGCATCATGGGCGATGTCGATCTGGACGCCACGCAAGACGGCGGCGAGGTCATCTTCAAAAACTACCGCGTCGGCTTTATCGAGGACCTGCTCGAGGACTAGCCGAATATACTGGAACGAAACGAAGCGG
>USJB01000090.1 GCA_900554905.1 uncultured Collinsella sp.
GTAGGCCTCAAGCGATGCCTGGTCCCAGCCGGCAGTCGGCAGCACTTTCTTGCCCAGTTGCTTGCGCAGCTCAGACAGCACGACGCCGGGCGCCACACGCAAAAGAAAGCGGCCCTGCTCATCGCGGCGAATGCCTAGGTAGCGATTCATGCGGGAAGTATTGAGAATGTGACCGCCATGAGGCACGGCGCCGGCGGCAAGACCGGTCCGGGCGCCCTGAACCGTCACCGGGACACGCTCGGCATGGAGCTTTTTCAAAATGGCGCGGACCTCGTCCTCCGTTGTCGGAAACGAGATGCTCGAGGCCTCGCCCGATGCGCGAGACTCATCGCGACCATACTCTTCGAACTCGTCGGTGAAGGGTTTGATGGTTGCAGACACGCGAACTCCCCCTTTAGCTAACTACAGTGTTTGCAGGGAGATGTTACCGCATCGTTTTGTCGACGTGTTCGAGACCGTCTCCATAATTGGCGATTTTTACGTTCGTGCAATTCGGCGAGCGGCAAGGTTTCCTCGGCAGACGATGCTTTTGACACATGTCGCTTTACCGCCAGCGACCACGCAATTGTCGCTCGAAAAAAGTTGAAGTTATTTTTGCCATCTTTTACCTGCGGAGATGTCAATCCGTCAAGCATTTGGTCAGAAATTGGTCAAGTAGCGGCTGATACGGTCGGCGTCGACAGCCAAACCGATAGTAGTTTTGGCCCAGAAGCAGGGAGGTTCCCATGGCATATTACTGGCCCCAGTACGGCATCGCCATCGAAGTCGACGACGATCCCTATCTCCTGCCTTTTGACGAAGAGGCATTCCCCGATACGACGGTCTACCACGTTACCACCGATGTGATCTGCGACCCCGAGTCGTTCTCGGCGCTCGCCCACCACATCGCGCATATCCATGACATCGAGCTCCCTCCCGACTTCGAAGAACTCGTCTACTCGCGCCGCCTGATGCTTCACATGCTCTTTGGAGCGGACCCGTCCACCTTTGCGCGCATCTATGCCGCCAAGGATGCCGCATGAGCGCGAAGAAGCCGCCCCACTTTGCAGGCCTGGGGCATCGCAGGAAGCTCATCGTTGCCTGCTTGGCCATCGTCTGTGCCCTTGTCGCCGTAGGACTATACACTTGGCAGTCGCAGCCCGTACCCGAGGCGGGCGCTTCGGTTACGACGGCCGAGGGCAAAACGCGTCAGGAAATCCAAGATGAGCTCGACGCCATCGTCCGCGACAACATGATGACGATTTCGGTCGCGCCGGTCGCTCAGCTGCAGGAGGACGGCAAACTGCGCGTCAACGTGCAAAACGTCCAAGACAATAAATTTCCCCAGCGATTCCGCGTCATCCAAAACGACGAGACCATGTACGAATCCGGTGTGGTCGAGACCGGCAAGACAATCGAAACGTGCCCCGCCGGCGACATCAAAGAAGGCGAGGCGTACATCGAGATCCAGGCACTCGATGCAAAGACCCTCGACAGCCACGGCAATCCGACACGTGTCAAGGTACGGGTTGAGCAAGCCGAGAACTAGCTTTCCGGCCGACGCGGCACCGCACGCAATTCACCAGCATTCGTCCAATCATCGCGGGGACGGCCCGCGGCGAATAGAAAGGAACGACCATGGACATCACCAGGAACATGAACGGAGCCAGAGCGCTCGTCGTGGGCGCGGGGCTCGCGCTCGCGCTCGCAATGGGCGCCGCCCCGACGCCAGCTATGGCGGCCGGGCGCGTTGGAACCACGAAAGTAATGGTCAGGACCGAGATCGACAACGTTGAGTTCAAAGTTCCGACGGTTATTCCCTTCGTCGCCAAGGCCGACGGCACGCTTCAGGGCCCCTCAGAAGACGCGACCACCATCGACAATCATTCGGCCTACGGCATCCATGTCACCAACATGAAGATCGACGCCATGAACACCTGGACCATTGCTGCCGACGCCAAGGCCGGAACCGCGCAGAACTCCATCGACTTTAAGGTCGGCCCCGACGGCGCGCTCCAGAACGCCAGCGCCGCAATGCAGGGAACGGGCCTCGATCTTTCCAAGAATGCAGCCTTCGACATGGGCTACCAGGGCATTGCCGGCGGCACGGACAAAATCAAGCTCAAGACAAGCGGAAACGTCGCCCGCGTCACGCGCGACATCTTCCGCGTAACCGGCGAAGGCGATCAGGTTGCAACGATCACCTGGACGGTCGAGCCCGGTGCGCACACGGCATAAGGCCGTCGCCCTGGCCGCCGCCGTCAGCATCCTAGCGTTTGGGCCAGCCATGGCCTTTGCCCAGCAAGAACAGGCGCAGGCCGCCACGCAAGTGACGGTCGACCTCTCGGAGCTCGACCGCGGCGACCGCGAGGAACCGTTGGCGCAGACAGGCGACAGACGATGGCTCTTGGCAGCAGGCGCCACAGCAGCAGGCGCGGGAACCGCCGGCCTCGGTCTGCACATCAAACACAGCCAGAAACAAAACATGAACAGGCCGCACTAAATTAGCTAAGGAGACCCCATGGCATCGAAGAACCTTTTGCCCGTCGTCGCACTCTGCGGCGCGCTCGCAACCGGAACGCCTGTCGCCGCTTGGGCGACTCCTGTCATGGCAGACTCCTTACCAGCGGCCCTAAGCTCCGCACCAAATCCGTCGAGCGCCATTGCGTGCGAGCGTTTTTCGATCGCACAGGCCGCAATCTCAACCTCGGGATGCCTTCGTCGTAATACGGACGGCTCGATAGTCGTGGATATCAATCGTTCGAACAAGGCAAACGGCTCCCAGGCGGGGTGCGCCGTCTGCACGTGGCGCTCGGTTGTGCTCGATGCAGATGGCGATCCATGCAATTTAGAGCTGCGCATCGACATCGCTTCGGTCGATGACTCGGCGAACGGAGCGAAGGTCGCCTTCGACGGTGCGTTTTTCGAGAAAGGAGGCGGTATATGTCTGGGCTGCGCCGCCGCGAATGCAGACGATGCGCAGCCCACCCTCTCATTCACGGCATCGTTGCGACTGACCAAAGCCGGCACCGATGCCATCGCGGCGGGAGAAGCGTCCCTGCTGTTCTACGCCGTCAGCGCCAAAGACACAGACGCTCATTTCGAGAAGCCAGCCGGATCACTCAGCCTTACACGAGGGATAGAGGCAGGCCCTATTGAAATCGATGCCCACGCGCAAAGCAGGCAACGCATTCTTGCCGACCCGGCGCTTCTCGAAATGGAGTGGAACGGATCCGGAGCCATCGGAATTCTCCCCTCCGCGCTTGACGCCAAGACGCTCCCCTCAAACGACGAACCCATCAACGCAACCATACAAGAAGAGAGCGCGGACAAAGAAGCAGGTGCGGGCGACACGCCGTCGCCGACAAACAGCGCCCCAGCTTCTTTCGAAGCACCGAATGAGCCCGTTACCGATCCAAACGATCCCGAGCTCGCGGACAGGCTGGGGCTTGCTGATCCTCAAGAGATCGATGAAGGTAACTGTTGCGTGCTTGCCGCACTCGACCACACAGAGGTCATCGACGCTGCGAACATCGAAGTTGCCGCCGCCAATCAGCCCGTCCGCAAGTCGGCTATCATCGCATTTCCCGAATCCATCGAAGTCGTCTTTTTGCCATCGGGCGAGGTCGTGGCCCCAACACTGCTCACCTTGTTGGGCGCCAAGAATACTCGAAACGAAATTAAAAAGGTCACGGTTGTCGACCCTGCAACCACCGCCAAGCTGCGTCTATACGCCGTTGCTCCAGACGGAGGCAAGACCTTGGAATTCGATGGCGACACACTCCTGGCCTGGCGACGTCTGGACATTATGCAAGACGTCTCGTATCAGATCGAACTCGAAGGGTTTGATCGTGCCCGCGATGCCAATATCATCGCCGCGGCTATTGAATTCCCGCAGCGGCTTATGACACTGCGCTTTGAATACTATCCCTATGTCCCGACAACCACCTGAGGCTTAAATGCTGCGCATCATTCCTAACACCACTTATATAACGTATTAGATGAGTCGCGATGTACCTCGCATTTCGTTCTGCTACGATTGCCACGTTGGCATCAATACAGGAGGGCTCATGCCGGGCTTGGGAACAATCATCAACGTTGTGCTTTTAGTTGCGGGCGGTCTTTTGGGATTAGCGGGCGGCCGCTTCATTACACCGCGCATCCAAGACACGCTCATGAAAGCATCGGGGCTGTGCGTCCTGTTTATCGGCCTTGGCGGCACCATGCAAAAGATGCTCCTTATCGATGGGAAGGCGCTAGCGACCACCGGCACCACCATGCTCATCGTCTCGTTCGCCCTCGGCTCGCTCATCGGCGAGGCCATCAACTTGGAGGCCGCCATCGAGAACCTTGGCGAATGGCTCAAGCGCAAAACCGGCAGCGAGGGTGACAACGAGTTCACCAACGCCTTTGTCTCGGCATCGCTCACCGTGTGTATCGGCGCCATGGCCATCGTAGGATCGATTCAGGACGGTCTGCTCGGCGACTGGTCCACGCTTGCCCTGAAGGGCGCGCTGGACTGCATCATCGTCTGCACTATGACAGCCTCGCTTGGCCGCGGCTGCATCTTCTCGGCCCTGCCCGTTGCCGTATTCCAGGGCACGATCACGCTTTTTGCCGGCACACTCTCCCCCATCATGACCACCGCAGCCCTCGACAGCCTTTCGCTTGTGGGCTCCATGCTCATCTTCTGCGTCGGCGTTAACCTTATTCGGCCTCAGACCTTCCGCACGGCCAACATGCTCCCCTCCGTCGTCATCGCCGTCATCTACGCCCTCCTGTTCTAAATCTATCAACGCAGCGGTATCTCGAACATCTGTTTGATGCTGTGCTATGATATGAGGTCACCGTAGCTGCGTTCGAGAGGAGGAGCGGTGGCCGACCAGGACATCAAGATGCTCATCGAGCGCATTATGGCCGAGGCCCGGACCCATCAGTCCGCCCGCTTCTCAAACGAAATCTACGCAGACGAGCCGATTCTCAAAACCGGCCGACAGATGCAGAATTTCCTCCCCGACCAATACCGCAAGATGCGCGAGATATCACGCTGGCAAGAGGATCCCAAAGGCGGCGCGGGACGTTGGCTATCGGAGGCGGAGCTCTTTTACCGCCAAGGCCTGCTGATGACCGACTTCGAGGACGATTGCCCCTACAACGGCACCTTTAAGTCGTACTTTCCCACCTACAATGCCATGAGCGATCGACAGTTGCGCGGCTACTTTACCTGGCGTGCCCAAGTGCGCCGCGGAACCGTCGAGGAAACGTCTACATCCTTTGCCTTTTTGTATCTCTATGAGCTGATTTGCGGCATTGGCGTAGATGACCCGCTCGACGGTTTTAACAAGATCAAGGCCTTTTGGGATGTCTATCGCGCCTTCGAGCCCGGCATTGATCGGTTTGCACGCGTGTGGTTGCAGGATTACGCCGTATTCCATGGGC
>USJB01000091.1 GCA_900554905.1 uncultured Collinsella sp.
AGTTTGTGGTGGCGGAGTCGTTTGCCGTGCGCCTGCGCGGCATGCTGGGACGGCGGCCGATTGCCGCCAGCGGACTGCCGCTTGTCATGGCGTTTCCGCGTTGTTCCTCGGTTCACACCTGCTTTATGGCCTATCCCATCGACATCGCTTTTATCGACCGTAGCGGCAACGTCCTCGAGCGCTACGAAAACGTCTGCCCCTGGCGTATGTGTTCCTGCCCCGGTGCCTGGGCGGCACTCGAGCGCCCTTCAATCATTGTTTCGTCCGCTGTTCTTCAACGCGTGCCGGCTTAAGAATTGGCGACGGCGGAATTTCGTCATACGAAATTGGGTAAGATGGGGGAGGAAATGCATGGATGTCGAGATTCATCCCAACGCCAAAAAGCACCTGACGGAAGGGGTCGATGATGGGCAAGACATATACGACCGCTAGTGGTCAGGTTGTAACGGATGAAATGATTGACGCGTGGTGCGAGTCGTACGAGCGCGGAGAGTTTCCGGATGGCGAACACACCGTTGGTGGGATCGTGCGTGGACGGCCCCCGCTCTCAGGTGAGGGGACGGCAACGCTGTCGGTCAAGATTCCTCTGGGAATGAAGGAGGCCATTCGTCGACGGGCGGCTGCCGAGGGGATGACGCCAAGTGAGTTTGCCCGTGCGGCTCTGAGCGAAAAACTTCTTGCTGCCGGCTGATGCCTCTGACGTGCCGATTTATAGAACCGAGGCTGTGCTCAAAAACTTTTTTAAAATTCTCGGTTGACCGGAACGCGTCCTTGGTTATACTAATCAAGCCTTGAAACAAGGCACACCTCAAATGGCTGGGTAGCTCAGTTGGTAGAGCAGAGGACTGAAAATCCTCGTGTCAGGGGTTCGATTCCCTTCCCCGCCACCTTGAATTGACTAGGACCTCTGCAAAGGGGTCCTTTTCTTTTATGTGGACCCGCGGAAAATGCATCCCAGTCTTTTGCGAAAAACGGGACGCGCTTTCCGGCGCTTACTTCCGACGTGCGTGCACATCTCGGGCCCGCCCGCTCAGACATTCCTCCCGCTTTTGCGCCACTTTACAGACCGTTCGGTCGTCTGTCCGCACGCGCGGGTATACTCAAAACGATACTTTTCCTATGCAATACGATGCAGGCTCGGCCTGCACGATCCGAAGGGGGCAGTGATGGAGAGGATACTCGGCGTTAATCTCTCTGGCTGGTTTATTCCCGAGCCTTGGGTGACCCCGTCGCTATACGCGGCGACCGGTGCATCCAATGCGGCCGAGCTGCAGGAGGCCATGGGCACCGCCGCCTATAACGAGCGCATGCGCCGTCATTACGAGACGTTTGTGAGCGAGGATGATTTCCGTCGCATGGCGCAGATCGGCCTCAACGCCGTGCGCCTGCCGGTGCCTTGGTATGCCTTTGGCTCACAGGAGTCCGATGCCTCCTACATTTCGGTTGTCGATTACATCGACCGCGCGATTGAGTGGGCTGTCAAGTACAACATTCGCGTGCTGCTTGACCTGGCGACTGTGCCCGGTGGCCAGGGCGATTCCAACGATTCGCCCGCCACGCCGGAGGCTGTTGCCGAGTGGCATTCGTCCACCAACGGCCGTCACGTTGCGCTCGATGTGCTCGAGCGCCTGGCCAATCGCTACGGCGAGGCCGAGAGCCTGCTAGGCATCGAGCTGTTGGATACGCCGCAGATGAGCGTACGCAAGAGTCTCTTTACCATGACGGACGGTATTCCGGCGCACTACCTGCGCAACTTCTATCGCGATGCCTACGAGCTCGTCCGTTCGTATATGCCCGAGGATAAGATCGTCGTCTTCTCGTCTTCGGGGCATCCCAGCGAGTGGAAGCATTTTATGCGCGGCGCTAAGTACAAGAACGTCTACATGGACCTTCACCTGTACCATTACCGCGACGAGTATGCGCTCGACATCACGAGCCCCCGCGGTCTGACGACGGCGATTTCGCGCAACAAGCGCGAGCTTAAAGAGGCGATTTCGACTGGGTTCCCCGTGCTGGTGGGCGAATGGTCGGGCGCGGCGATCTTTGCCAACTCGTCGGTTACGCCCGAGGGCCGCAATGCCTACGAGCGCGTGTTTATCGCCAACCAGTTGGCATCGTTTGCGCCGGCGGCTGGCTGGTTCTTCCAAACGTGGAAGACCGAGAAGCGTATTGCAGCATGGGACGCCCGCGCGGCGCTCGGCACGCTCGAGCGCGGCATGATTGAATAGGTTGATATGACGCAAAACAGCGCCCATACGGGCAAACTCTATGTGGTCGGCACGCCCATCGGCAACCTGGGCGACCTGTCCCCGCGCGTGGGCGAAGCCTTTGCCGCTGCCGATGTCATCTGCTGCGAAGACACGCGTGTGACGTCAAAGCTGCTGATGCACCTGGGCATTTCCAAGCCGCTTGTCCGTTGTGACGAGAATGTGATCGCCAGCCGCGCCGCCGGCCTGGTTGACCGTCTGCTGGCGGGGGAGACCCTCGCCTTTGCCTCGGACGCCGGCATGCCGAGCGTGTCCGATCCCGGCCAGGCGCTAGTTGAGGCGGCGCGTGAGGCCGATGTGCCCGTCGAAGTTATTCCCGGGCCCTCTGCTTGCGTCACGGCACTTGTTTCGTCCGGCATTCCCTGCGAGCATTTCTTCTTCGAAGGCTTTTTGGGTCGCAAGCACGGCGACCGCGTGCGCCGACTGCAGCGCCTTGCCGTCGTCCCCGGCGCGCTCATCTTCTACGAGTCTCCACATCGCATCGTCGCGACGCTCGAGGCCGTGGCCGAGGTCTTTCCCCAGCGCGATGTCGCCGTCTGCCGCGAGCTCACCAAACTGCACGAGGAAGTCTTGCGTGGATCCGCCGCCCAGCTAACCGAGGAGCTGCGTGCTCGCGGCGAGGTAAAGGGCGAGATTGCGCTGGTCATCGCGCCGCCGAGCGAGGGTGAGGAGGCCGGTATCGTGCCGGTTGGCGCCGCGGCAGCGGATCCCGACGAGGCCCTGCGCGAGGATATCCGCGCCGCGCTCGAGGAGGGGGAGCCCGCGTCTGCGGTGGCCAAGCGCCTGTCTCAGAAGTATTCGCGCCGCAAGCGCGATGTCTATGCCATGGTGCTCGATATGCAATAGATGGAGGATATCCAGCCCTTGCGTTAGAATCATCCCCTGTATGCAACGTTTTTCTGGAGGACAAACCCCATGGATCAAAGCAAGCCTTCGTTCTTTATCACGACGCCCATCTACTACGTCAACGCCGATCCGCACCTGGGCACGGCTTATTCCACCATCATCGCCGATGTTCAGGCTCGCTATCGCCGCTCCGCCGGCTATAACGTCAAGTTCCTGACCGGCATGGACGAGCACGGCGAGAAGGTCGCCGAGGCCGCAGCCAAGCACAACATGACGCCGCAGGAGTGGACCGACAGCCAGGCCCCGCACTTCAAGGAGCTTTGGAGCAAACTCGAGATCTCCAACGATGACTTCATCCGCACCACCGAGCCGCGCCAGCATCATGCCGTGCAGTACCTGTGGGAGCGCATGAAGGAGTCCGGCTACCTGTATAAGGGCAGCTACGACGGTTGGTATTGCGTGCCTGACGAGACCTACTTCACCGACACGCAGGTCCAGAAGGGTGACGAGGAGTACGGCAGCGTCGGCCAGCACCTGTGCCCCGACTGCCACCGTCCGCTCGAGCGCGTGCAGGAGGAGTCCTACTTCTTTAAGCTTTCCGCTTTCCAGGACAAGCTGCTCAAGCTCTATGACGAGCACCCCGACTTTGTCGAGCCCGCGTTCCGCATGAACGAGGTGCGCAGCTTTGTCGAAGGCGGCCTCAACGACCTTTCCGTGAGCCGTACGAGCTTTGACTGGGGCATTCAGGTTCCGTTCGACGAGGGTCACGTGACCTACGTGTGGTTCGACGCGCTGCTCAACTATATGACGGCTGTCGGCTACGGTGTCGATACCGACGAGGCCCGTGCCGAGCTGGCCTATCGCTGGCCCGCGCAGTTCCACATCGTGGGCAAGGACATCATCCGCTTCCACTGCGTCATTTGGCCTGCCATGCTCATGGCCATCGGTGAAGCCCTGCCCGAGCACGTCTTTGCCCATGGCTTCCTGACCGTGCGCAATGCCGAGACCGGTAAGGCCGAGAAGATGTCCAAGAGCCGTGGCAACGCCATCGCCCCGCAGGATGTCATCGATATGCTGGGCGTCGAGGGCTATCGTTATTACTTTATGACCGATGTGGTCCCCGGTACCGACGGCGCCATCAGCTTCGACCGCATGGAGCAGGTCTACAACGCCGACCTGGCCAACAGCTGGGGCAACCTGATCTCGCGTTCGCTCAACATGAGCGGCAAGTACTTTGACGGTTGCGCGCCCGCCAAGCCCGCATCGTTCGATGCGTTCGACAACCCGCTGGCAAAGATCGCCGATGGCCTGGTCGACCGCTACATGGCCAAGATGGACGTGCTCGATTACGGTGGAGCCAAGGACGAGGTCATGGAGCTCATCCATGCCGCCAACCACTACATCGAGGACTCCGAGCCTTGGGCACTTGCCAAGGACGAGGCCAAGGCTGACGAGCTGGCGTTTGTGATCTACAACCTGCTCGAGGCCATCCGCATTGCCGCTCACCTGCTGATGCCGCTCATGCCCCAGACTTCTGCCGAGGCCCTGCGCCGCCTGTCCTGCGAGGACGAGGCCGCGAGCGACGACCTCAAGGGCATTTGCACTTGGGGCCTGCTTGCTGGTGGTCAGCCCGTCGAGAAGGGCGAGCCGCTGTTCCCGCGTCTGGGCTAAGCCGCCGCGCGCCATATCGGCAATTTGCTGTTTAGCTGTAAGGGCATGGCCGCCACGGTCCATGCCCTTTTGTTTCAAGACGCCGCCATCATGCTAAGGAGGCAACCATGACAACTTCGCCTTTGGCAAACCCCACGGCCACCAGGGAGCTGCTAGAGGAGTTTGGCCTTGCGACTAAGCATCGCCTGGGCCAGAACTTTCTAATCGACAATCATGTGATCGAGCGTATCTGCGAGCTTGCCGAGCTTGCAGGTGACGAGCGCGTACTCGAGGTGGGTCCGGGTTGCGGCACGTTGACACTTGCGTTGCTGCAGGAGGCGGCGTGCGTTACGTCGATCGAGGCCGATCCCGAGCTTGAGCCGGTGCTTGACGCCCACGCCGCCGACTATGCCAACTTCCGCTTTATCATGGGCGACGCGCTCAGGGTGACGCCGGAGCAGATTGAGCAGGTTGCGGGCGGTGAGCCGACGGTATTTGTCGCGAACCTGCCCTATAACGTGGCGGCGACGATCATCCTGCAGTTCTTCCAGACGATGCCCGCGCTCAAGCGCGCCGTCGTCATGGTTCAAAAGGAGGTTGCCGATCGCATTGCCGCAGTGCCGGGCAATAAGACCT
>USJB01000092.1 GCA_900554905.1 uncultured Collinsella sp.
TCTCGTGAAAAGCAAAACGGCCGACCCCTTTGCTCGGGCCGACCGTTTTGAAGAGAAAGTTTGATTGTTGGAAAATCCTAGGCAGTCGCGGCGACTTCCCCAGCGTCGACGCCCGCGGTGGTGGCACCGATGACGACGTAGCCGCTCACACAGCCGGCAACAGCGCACATAACGCCCTTAAAGATCATCATGCCCGTGCGCGAAAGCGGCAGCGGGAGCACAAAAGTGCAAAGCCATGCAAGGGGCGTGGCAACTACAAGGGCAATGATGCCAACGACGATCGACAGGGGAATCGACTTTTTGGGCAGCTTGGCCAGCCAACCATAGCCTTCGGAATTGCCCGGGTAAACCCCCTTGTTGAAATCCATCTTGGTCAGCGGCACCACGCACCAGGTCAAAATGAGACCAAGCAGGGCGCCTGTCAGCGCAATCTCCTCGACAACCTTACCGGCGGCAAAGGTAATATCGGCGTCCCCCGCGTGCATGCCCATAAAGATGAGCGCGTTAACGATGCCGTTGACGATGCCGTAACCGACGATGCACTTGTTCTTAAGATAGCTCTGGTAGTCCTTTGCGGCGGCCATATGCCCTCCCCATTTTCGCAGTGTCATTTGAGTGGGGCCAGTGTATCCTCACGCATCACGCCCGCTGACCAGAAGGATTGCCGTTTTTACGGCAACAGCCACACCCCAAACCACCACAAAGGGGGACAGGCACCTTTGTGGTGGTTTTCAACATGGTGGGCTTTGACACCCCAGGGGCGGGCGATGCTACAATCTGGCTTGTACTTGAAACGCATCAAAGGGGCCGCTATGGCAAAGGTTAAAATCAGCGACGTCGCGCGCGAAGCCGGGGTTTCGTTGGGCACGGTCTCCAACGCGCTCAACCATCCCGAAAAGTTGCGTCCCGAGACCCTCAAGCTCATTAACGAAACCATCAATCGACTGGGCTACCTGCCCAACCAAAGCGCTCGTCAGCTCGCGGGCGGCGCCACCAAGTCCTTTGGCCTGGTGCTCCCCCGTCTCGATCACGGCTTTTCGCTCCAAATCGCCAGCGGCGCCCACAACGAGGCCCGCAAGCACGGCTACGACTTGCTCATCGCCAACGCCGATAACGACGATATTCTCCAGGACCATTACCTGCGCTACTTTATGGGCACGCAGATGTCCGGCGTCATGGTTCAGCCCATGGCATCCCCCGACTGGCACCCCGCCATGACCAAGATGCCCGTGCCGATCGTCCATCTGGACATCCATTGCTCCGAGCCCGGCTACTACGTAGCGGCCGACAACGAGGCCCAGGGTCGCATCATTGCCGAACTTGCCATCGCCCGCGGCGCGCACCATATTGTCGTCGTCGGCCGAGCAGCATTTATGCAACTCACCCTGCGCGTCCTTGGCATTCATAAGGCGCTCGCCCTGCACCCCGATATCAAGATCGAAGTCATCGACGCCGGCGAATGGAATACCGCTGCCGACGGCTACGGCATCGGTGCCCAAATCGCCGAGCGCCCCGCGGACGAACGTCCCGATTTTGTCGTCGGCCTGACCGACGTGCTGGCCTCGGGCGTTATCTCGGCATTGGTCGACAAAGGCATCTCCGTCCCCGAGCAGGTTCGCGTGGCCGGATGCGACGGCAACCCGCTCGCTTGGAGCGGATCGGTCCCACTCACTACGGTAGCGCCCCCGGGCTACGAGATTGGCCGCAAGGGTGTCCAACTGCTGATGGAGCAAATCGAGAACAAGGCCCCGGCAAAGATCAAGCATATCCGTGTCGGCTCCGCAGTGCGTACCGTCACCGCAGTCGCCGCCGAGGATATCAACCGCCAAGAACTGGTACGTCCGTTCCTACTGGAGCGCGCCAGCACCCAGGCGAGCACCCAGACCGACGCCACGGCCATCAACCTCGGCGCGTATCTATAGCACGCCCGCACGTATGCTAAGTCACCGCTTAAGCAAAAGGGGCCCGACCATTGCCGGGCCCCTTTTGCTTAAGCGCAAACGTGGGCAATTGCTCGTTTCAACACCGCAATTGTCTAGCGCACGGCCTTGACCGCCGCCGCCAGATCGAACAGCGTATCGAGCACGGCCTCGCAGCCATCCACCACGTCCTGCGGCAGCGGCACGATATCGGGGACGGCAAAGACATGGCAGCCGGCCGTAATGCCCGAGACGCAGCCGTTGCGCGAATCCTCGACCACGGCACATTCCTCGGGAGCAAAGCCCGCGCGCTCGCAGGCGAGCAGATACATCTCGGGGTCGGGCTTGCCGTGCACGACATCCTCGCCGCAGGTCACCGTTTCAAACTTGTCAAAGAGGCCGACCATCTTAAGGTTGCGCTCGGCCGTAGCGAGGCGCGACGACGTCGCTAGACCCACGTGATAGCCCGTAGCCAACAGCTCGTCTATGCACTCGGCGGCGCCGGCCTTAAGCTCCAGGTCGGTCTTGACCATCTCGTCGCGAATCTCCTTGTGGCGGACATAAATCGCCTCGGTGGTTTCGTGGCTACCGTAATGCTTATCAAGGATGTCCATAACATCGGGTAGCGTGCGGCCGATAAACTGATGGATCAGCGCTACATCAATCGCGAGCCCCAGCTCAGCGGCGCCTGCCTTCCAGGCCTTAATCCCCAAACGCTCGGTATCGACCAGCGTTCCATCCATGTCAAAAATAACAGCCTTGATCATATCGGTCCCCCATCGACTCTCGCTGTCGCGTTGCTGCAACTCTACCGCATTTGGCAACTTGTATATAACGTATATAGCATATTGCACTTTCGTTACACAGATAGAAGTCTTATGGCAAGTAACGCATTAGGATTATAGTTTTCGATCGAGTACTCAGCGATAAGGAACGTTTCATGATTTTAGACACCACGGCACCCGCAGAGGAGCTTCAAGACAAGCTATCGGCGCTCGAACAGCTGCTTTTGGCATACGGACGCGTCGCCATCGGCTTTTCCGGTGGTGTCGACAGCAGCTTTTTGGCCGCGGTCTGCGCCCGCATCATGCCTACCAATACCCTCCTCGTCCATCTCACCACGCCGCTCATCGGCACGCCCGAGCAAGCTTCGTTTGAGCGGTCCGTTGACGGGCAGGCCGAC
Organism: uncultured Collinsella sp.; assembly: GCA_900554905.1. Lineage (GTDB taxonomy): Bacteria > Actinomycetota > Coriobacteriia > Coriobacteriales > Coriobacteriaceae > Collinsella. The sequence continues at coordinate 3,103 of USJB01000092.1, forward strand.
AAGGGTCCGCATTTTAAGCTCCCCGTGCTCAATCTTTCGGTCGATCAGTTGCAGCTCCCCCAAGTAGCCTGCAACGATGCCAATCGCTGCTACCACTGCAAGCACGCCGGCTTTACCGCCATCGTCAACCACGCCAAGTCGCTCGGCTTTCCCACCGTCATCGACGGCAGCAATGCAAGCGATCGCGGTGACTACCGCCCTGGCATGCGCGCGGCAGAAGAGCTCGGCGTACGCTCCCCTCTCATGGAGGTCGGCTTTACCAAGGACGAAGAGCGCGAGCTGCTGCGCGCATGGGGTTATCCCGTTTGGAACCTGCCGGCGGGAGCATGTCTTGCCACGCGCGTCCCCACGGGCGAGGAGCTTACGCGCGAGAAGGTCTCCCTGATTCGCGCCTGCGAGGATTACCTGCACGATCTTGATCTGGCACAGGTACGCGCGCGCCTGGTCGGCGGCTGCATGCATATCGAGGCCGCACCCGCAGATGTCGCCAAGATTGCCACCCTCGGCGGTGCCGCCGTCGATGCCGAGGGCAAAACCCCGCTGCCCGCCGTTATCAAGTCCGCGCTGCGCGAACTGGGCTGCGAGGTCGTGGAGCTGAACTGCGACCCCACGGGCGAATTCGCCCACAACCCCGAGCCGCTGCCGGAGAACCTGACCGAAATAGCCGGGGTGATCCGCCGCGAGAAGGCCGACCTGGGGATCGTCGTGGATCCCGATGTCGACCGGCTGGCACTGGTCAGCGAGGACGGCTCGATGTTCGTCGAGGAGTACACGCTGGTGGCTGTGGCCGACTACATCCTCACGAAGCACCCGGGCGGGAACACCGTTTCCAACCTGAGCTCGTCGCGGGCGCTGCGCGACGTGACGGAGCGGCACGGCGGCAAATATTATGCTTCGGCCGTCGGCGAGGTGAACGTCGTGGCCAGGATGAAGGAGGTGGGCGCCGTGATCGGCGGAGAAGGCAACGGAGGCGTGATCTACCCGGGGCTACACTACGGGCGCGATGCGTTGGTGGGAACGGCACTCTTTTTGACATGGCTCGCACAGACGGGGATGACCATGACGCAGTTGCGTGCGACCTATCCGGCATACTATGCGTCGAAGAATAAAATCGAGCTGACACCGGCGATCGACGTGGATAAAGTGCTGCGTGAGATAAAGGAACGTTATGCCGATGAGAACGTGAACGATACGGACGGGGTGAAAATCGACTTCCCGGAGAACTGGGTGCACCTGCGCAAGTCGAATACCGAACCCATTATCCGGGTCTATACCGAGGCGAAGTCGATGGCTGCGGCCGAGGCGCTGGCACAGCGGTTCATCGGGGAAATCAAGGAAATCTGTAAAATATAAACAGTTTAAACGAAACGACTATGAAGAATAAAGTCATGATCCTCGCGGCTGCGATAACGCTTGTCGCCTGCGGGGGCAACCAACAGAAAAAGGCGGTATCTGAAAAGGTCAAAGCGGATGCCGTGAAGGTCGACATGCATGATGCGGAGAGCTCGCTCGACTACCAGGGGACATACACCGGGGTTTTCCCGGCGGCGGACTGCCCGGGGATCGACATGCGCCTCACGCTGAAGAAGGACGGCACGTACAGCCTGCACATGAAATACCTGGACCGCGACTCGGAATTCGACGAGAAGGGCGCCTACAAGGTCAAGGGAAATCTGCTGACGCTGACCCCGATGGACGGGCAGCCGGAGTACTACAAGGTGGAGGAGAACCAGGTGCGCAAGCTCGATGCCGACAAACAACCCGTCACGGGGGCGCTGGCCGAAAATTACGTATTGAAGAAAACCGAATAAAACCCTTGCCGGATGGATAAAGTAAAAAGTTATATAGAAGCCAATAAAGAACGGTTTATCAGCGAGTTGTTCGACTTGCTCCGCATTCCTTCGATCAGCGCCCAGAGCGAGCATAAGCCCGACATGACACGGTGCGCCGAATGGCTGGCCGCGGCGCTCGCAAAGGCGGGCGCCGACCGCACCGAGGTCTTCCCGACGGAGGGCAACCCGGTCGTTTACGCCGAGAAGATTGTCGATCCCAAGGCCAAGACCGTATTGGTTTACGGCCACTACGACGTGATGCCCGTAGACCCGCGCGGGGAGTGGCGCACGGAGCCTTTCGAGCCGGTCATAAAGGACGGCCGTATCTGGGGGCGCGGTGCCGACGACGACAAGGGGCAGCTGTGGATGCACGCCAAGGCATTCGAGGCGATGTGCGCCACCGATTCGCTGCCCTGCAACGTGAAATTCATGCTCGAAGGCGAGGAGGAGATCGGTTC
>USJB01000093.1 GCA_900554905.1 uncultured Collinsella sp.
TCGGGCCGGTCAGCTGCGTTTACGCACTACCAGCTGCGCCGGATCTCCATATTTAAAGCTGCAAAGGCGAACCAAAGTAATTAATTGCAGTAAGCAGATGCGGCAAAGGGACTGTTCCTTTGCCGCATCTGCTTATCAGAAAGATTGATTGTTGTTTTCAAGCGAGTAGCCGCCCGCCCGCTTCTCTCACATATCGTTCCACGCGCAGTTTCGCAGCGAAGCGAGAATGTTTGAGCATGGGATGATATATAGGCGGGTCGGGCCGGTCAGCGGACAGTACGTAAACGACTAAGCGACGCCGCTAGAACCGAAACCGCCGGCTCCTCGGTCGGTTTTATCTAGTTCTTCTACTTCTACGAGGTTGACCGTGGGGACTTCTTGGATGACGAGTTGGGCGATGCGGTCACCTTTGTTGATTTGGATGTTGTTCGTGAGGTCTAGGTTAATGAGGATGACTTTGAGCTCTCCTCGGTAGTGGGCGTCGATGAGGCCCGGCGTATTGACTATAGACAGGCCCTGCTTGATGGCCAAGCCGCTGCGGGGCTGGACAAAGCCGGCGTAGCCGTCGGGCAGAGCGACAGCTAGGCCCGTGGAGACCAGGCGACGCTCAAAAGGCTTGAGGGTGCAATCCTCGTTGGCTCGGAGGTCAAGACCGGCATCCGTGGGATGGGCGTATTTGGGAAGCTCGACGGTGGGGTCGAGACGCTTTATGTTGACGGTAATGTTGGACATGGAATCACCTTAGCTTGTCGAGCTCTTGCAGAAACTCATCGACGTCTTTGAAATCGCGGTAGACCGAGGCAAAGCGGATGTACGCCACCTTGTCGATCTTGGCCAAGCGTTTAAGCACCATGTCACCCAACTCATGCGACGTGACGGCCGTCAGCGTGCGAGAGCGCAGCTCGACCTCGATGTCGTCGATAATCTCATTGAGCTTCTTAGTGTCGATATCACGCTTGATGGTGGCGCGCATCAAGCCGACGAGCAGCTTATTGCGATCGAACCGTTGCTTGGATCCGTCTGACTTAATGACCTCGATAGGGTCTTCACAACGCTCAAATGTCGTAAAGCGATAATTGCATGAGCAGCATTCGCGACGGCGCTTGATGGTGTTATTTGATTCCTGCATGCGGGAATCAACGACGCGGGTATGTGCCTTGCCGCATTTGGGACAGCGCATGGTACCTCCTCTTAAACGATAACAAGGGTACCATGCGCAGCGCGATAATGATTACGAACGAGCAGGAACCTTAAGATACGCACCGGCGGCGAGCGAACCATGCTCCAGATGATTGACGTTACGGATCATGTCGGAAGTCTCTTGCGTGGAAAGGTCTTCGATTGGATATTCCTCGGCAAGCGACCAAAGAGAATCGCCAGGCTGAACGCGAATGGTCTCGTAGGTAACGCTGGAAACGGACTCGGCATACGCGGCGTGACGAGCGCTAAAGACCGACGTAGCGAGGACAAAGAAGAGTGTGAGAGCAACGGCAACGGCGACAATCGTCGAGACCTTCAGGGCAACGCGGCCCGGCGCGACTACAGCCTGCTGATTGCGAGCAGGCTTTGCGGTCAAAGGCTGAAAGCCGGAGCGACCACCCTGAACAACCGTAAAAGTGGGCTCTGCAGGCGTCTCGAGCTTAAGGGCGAGGTTTCCCTGGACCATATTCGTTGCGTTCATCATGTTCTCCTCTCGCGTGTTTTGCTGAGAACAGTTTTATCAAGCCGCGCGGACAAAAATGTCTAGCGCGAGAACGAATGTTCGGTTATTATTATCTTCGAACAGTTGTTCCTGTCAAGCAATAATCGAACATTTGTTTGACATTGGCAGAGAGGATCCCCTGATGGCTCGCAAAATTACCAAGCGTCAGCAGCAGATTTACGACTTCATCAAGGAATATCAGCAGGAGAAGGGTTATCCGCCCAGCGTGCGCGAGATGGCTTCTGCCGTGGGTCTTTCCTCCCCCAGCACCGTGCACGCCCATCTCTCTGCCCTGGAGGCACGCGGGCTACTCAAGCGCGATGCCACCAAACCGCGCGCCCTGGAACTCTTTAACGAGGACGGTTCCTCGGTCTCAATTTCTAAATCTGACGAGCCCACCGCACCTCGCGGAACGGTCTCGCTACCGCTCGTTGGTCGCGTCGCGGCTGGGATTCCCATTCTGGCCGAGCAGAATATCGAAGACACTTTTACTATCCCGACCGAAATCGCCACAGACCAGGGCTCCTTTATCCTTGAAGTGCACGGCAACTCAATGATCAATGTCGGCATCTTCAATGGCGATTACATCATCGTCCGTGAACAAAAGAGTGCCATGAACGGCGAAATTGTCGTGGCCATGATTGATGGTTCAGCGACCGTCAAGACGTTCTACAAGGAGCAGGGACGCGTACGTCTGCAGCCTGAGAATGACACCATGGAGCCTATCTATGCAACGAATCCCGTTATCTTGGGCAAAGTCGTCGGCTTGATGCGCCGGTTCTCGTAATGCAAAAACGCATCACCATCTTTGATACCGTCCGCGGGTTTACGATGATTTCAATGGCAGGTTTTCACGCTTGCTACGATCTCGCGTACCTGTACGACTGGGATATGCCCTGGTTTACCCAGACTGTCTTTCAAGACATCTGGCGCGCCAGCATCAGCTGGGTATTTTTGTTTATCGCGGGTTGGATGTGCACCCTTTCGCGCAACAATATCAAACGTGCCGCCAAATACGCCTTAGCAGCACTCGTCGTCTGGCTGGCAACAACACTTGTCTCAGTCGACGATTCGGTTAATTTTGGCATCATCTACTGCATGGCCGCATGTACCGGCATCGTGGCGTTGACCGATCCCGTCCTTAAGAAGATATCGGCGAGATGGGGCATGTCCCTATGCCTTGTGTTGTTTGCCCTCACCTGGAGCATCCCCAAAACGATCTACCCTGTCCCCTACCTGGCGTGGCTGGGATTTCCAAGCCCTGGGTTTGTCTCAGGTGATTACTACCCCATCATCCCGTTTATCTTTATGTATCTTGCAGGATACTTCGCCGCACATATAGCGCAGGGAATCGATAAGACCGCCCCAAGCTGGGCCTACGCCAATCCCATTCCGGCGCTCGCCAGCCTTGGACGTCATGCAATCCCCTTTTATCTGCTGCATCAGCCCATCATTCTGGGCATTTTGGAGCTCGTCTACTCGGTGCGATAACGCTCGAGCCGCGGCGCGATACGGGCCGGCAGCTTCGCCACAATACGAACGCCGTCCTCAAGATATTCCTCGTGCAAAAGGGTTCCCTGTTCATGCACCAGCGTGATGAGGGCGCCCTCGCGATACGGGATATCAGCGGAGAGCAACACATCGGTGGCAGCCGCCTCACGAGCAATACGGTCGACGAGATCGTCGAGCCCCTCGCCCGTCTGGGCCGAGAACAGCACGGCCTCGGAATAGCGACGACGGAAACTCAATCGATCAACGCTATCGAGAAGATCGATTTTATTGAATACGGTCAGCGTTAAACGCTCTCCAGCGCCGATCTCATCAAGCACGCGGTCGACAGCCTCCAGCTGTCGCTCATAGTCCTCGTCAGACGCATCTACGACTTTGAGAATTAGATCGGCACCAAACACCTCGGACAGCGTCGATTTAAAGGCATCGACGAGACCATGCGGTAGCTTTTGGATAAAGCCGACGGTATCGGTAATCGTCATGCCGCGACCGCCGGGCAGGCGATACGAACGCGTCGTCGGGTCGAGCGTAGCAAACAGCTTGTCCTGCGAAAGTACCGTAGAGCCGGTCAGGCGATTGAGCAACGTCGATTTACCGGCATTGGTATAACCGGCTAACGCGACACGAAACGCCGGTGACTCAATGCGGCTCTTGGACTGGACATCGCGACGCTGTTCAACCTGCTTAAGCTCACGACGAAGCGCGGCAATCTTATTGCGAATCAAGCGACGGTCAACCTCGAGCTGGCTTTCACCCTGGCCAAAGCGCGAACCGATGCCGCCGCGCGTCTGCTCCTTGGCAAGATGGCTCCACATGCCGCGCAGACGAGGCAACAGATATTGAAGCTGCGCCAGCTGTACCTGCAGGCGTCCCTCACGCGTCTGAGCATGCAGGCCAAAGATATCCAGAATCAGTGCTGTACGATCGATAATCTTTACCGGTTCGCCCACGGCTTTCTCAAGATAAGACTGCTGCGAGGGCGTTAAATCGTCGTCGAAGATAACAACATCGACATCCATACGATGCACGAGCCCGCAAAGCTCCTCAACCTTACCGGAGCCGATAAACGATTTTGGATACGGCTTAACCAGACGCTGTGACAAACGCGCCACGCACTGGGCGCCAGCCGTATGGGCCAGGCGCTCAAGCTCGTCAAGCGAACGATCGAGCGGCCACGCATTGTCGCGCCACTCAACACCAACTAATATGGCACGCTCGGGCTCGGGTGCCGTGGGAACAAGGGGGAAACGGGCCATTAGGCAGCCTCAATACGATGCAGGATGTCCTCAACGACCTCATCGATCGTAAACTCGTCCATATCGAACCACACGATGCGGTCATCGCGTTTAAACCACGAAAGCTGACGCTTGGCATAGCGACGCGAGCGCATCTTGATGAGTTCGCGAGCCTCATCCATAGAAATCACGCCGTCAAAGGCATCGATGATCTCTTTATAGCCAATCGCTTGCATCGAAGTCAGGGCATCTCCCAGCCCCTGGTCCATAAGACCGCGAACCTCATCAACAAGACCCTGTTCAAACATCAGATCGACACGCAGGTTAATGCGCTTGTAGAGCACCTCGCGATTACGCGTCAGACCAAACCATAGAGCATGATAATGCTCGCGCGGAACACTAAACTGACTTTTTTGCTGTGCATAGGAGATACCATCATCATGCATCTCGAGCGCACGAATCACACGGCGCACGTTATGGGGATGAATAACAGCAGCCGATTCTGGGTCGCGCTCGGCAAGCAGGGCATGCAGTTCTTCCTCGCCAATACGTTCGGCAAGTTCCTGATACCCCGCGCGACGATCGTCCACAAGCTCGCCCGAGGGAAAATCCATCTCATCGAGGGCGGCCTTGAGATACAGCCCCGTACCTCCGCAAAAAACCGGCAGGCGACCCGAACCAAGGAGACGTTCAACATGCGCACGAGCGTCAGCCTGATAAAGCGCAGCAGAATATGCCACACCCGGCTCTACAATGTCGACGAGACGCAGCGGCGCCGCACACTCATCGGGCGCCATCTTTGCGGTACCGATGTCCATGCCGCGATAGATTTGCATCGCATCGCACGACAGCACTTCGGACGAAA
>USJB01000094.1 GCA_900554905.1 uncultured Collinsella sp.
CGTTCGAGCTCCTTCCTCCACCATTGGTGCTGGTACTGCCATCCCATATCTCCCGTACCATCGGCTCCACGTCCGGCCTGGACACGTGCGCCGGGCGCGACAGGTGGTGGTAGTACGTTGGATTTCGGCAGCCCGGCTATCCTCAGGAGGTGGTCGAGCCGGTGTCCCCGCCCTGCGAGCAGTCGGACGACGGCGCTTCGCTCGCGCCGCGTGACTTGGACGCCCGCAGGACCCGGAGTTTTTCCAGGTACGCGACCTTCGCCTTCAGGTACGCGACCTGTTCGGCGAGCTCCTGCTCGCGCGTCGGTTCGGGCTTCGGTTTGGATTTCGCGCCTTTCGGCCTGCCCTTGGGTTTCGGCCTGAGCGCCTCCGGACCTCCGGACCGGTAGTCGCGGCACCAGCGCTCCAGGGACGCGATGCTCGCGATCCCGTGCCTGGCCATGGCCTCCGTCTTGGTCAGACCGTTCTCGACGTGGTCGCGCGCCGCGGCGACCTTCGTCTCCCAGTCGTAGCGTCTGCTGCCGCCGCCTCCCATGACCGCCTCCTCGCCGTTGAACCTGTACAGCCTGATCCAGTTTCTCGCGGTATACACCGGTATGGCAAGCCTTCTGACGAGCGCGTCCTTGCCGGCTCCGGACTTGATGAGCTCCAGCGCCTCGCGCCGGAACCCGTCGTCGTAACGTCTCCTTCGATCCTCACGCATACGAAAGAACCGCACATCCGATCATCGAATCTGAATTTCTTCAGTCCAACAATCGGAGTGCGGTTCATATTTACGCCGGGGCCTTCACATACACATACGTTGTCAGCGTTTTCAGGCTTTCTTCGCAGCTTGGGCGGTGGCGATCCACTTGTCAAGCAGCGCCGTGGCCTTGCCGGAGTCGACGGTCTGCTCCGCGATGGCGTAGGCGGCTTTGAACCGGTCAGCCAAGCTTGCGTCGCCCGGCACCAAATGACCGTCGGCGACGATTGCGGAAGCGGCGTTCAGCAGCGCGGTGGTACGGAACGACACATCCTTGCCTGCGAAGAAGTCTCGTGCCAGCTGCGCGTTGAGCGTCGGTTCGCCACCCTTCAGATCTGCGATGGTGACTTTGGCGAGGCCGAGTTCGACGGTCGGATCGAATTTGTTTTCGGTAACCTTGCCGTCCTTGAATTCCCAAATGGAGACCGGACCGGTCGGTGCCATCTCGTCAAGGCCCTCATGGGAAGTGTAGACCATGCCGATCTGGCCGTTCGCCGCATATACGGCGGCCATGATCGGGCTCATCTTGCGATTAGCGCAGCCGACGGCCATATGCTTCGGGTTTGCCGGGTTGGTCAGCGGACCAAGCACGTTGAACACGCATGGCACGCCGAGCGCGGCGCGAATCGGACCGACAAAACGCATGGCGGGGTGGAAGGTGCGTGCGAAAGCGAATGCGATGCCGCATTCGTTGCCGACTTCGCTCACTTGTTCCGGAGTCAAATCCATGGGCAGGCCGAGCGCTTCGAAGCAGTCAGCAGTGCCGCACTTGGATGAGGCCGCACGATTGCCGTGCTTGACGACTTTTACGCCTGCGGCCGCGGCTACGACGGCCCCCATGGATGACAGGTTCACGGTGGAGGCTCCGTCGCCACCGGTGCCGACGATGTCGGTGGTTTCACCGTCGATGTGCAGCGGAATGGCATGGGCCACCATGGCCTTCGCCGCGCCACGCACTTCGTCGGGGGTCAGCCCCAACTGCTGCTGGGTGGCGAGTACCGCGCCAACGGCCGCCGGATCGGCATTGCCGTTCATGAGGTCATCGACGAACCACTCGGATTCCTCGGCGCTCAAGTGGTCCCCTCCGACCAGCTTGGTGAGGATCGACTTCCATGTGATTTCGGCCATGATGCCCTCCTTGGCGCTGTCGCACGCCTTTATTGTTGTTCTGATGCCGCCAATTGTAACGATTGGACGTTTCCCCACGTCCGCACGTCCATATCACGAAACGGCCCATCGAAGATTCTTCAAAAAAGAAAACCTCCCCCGATTACGGTCGGGGGAGGTTATGTCATGAGCAAGTCAGCGACTCAGCGAATCACTGCTCGTTCTGGCCATGGCACATCTTGTACTTACGACCGGAACCGCACGGGCACTGGGCGTTCTTGCCGGTTCCCGGGAAGGTGCGGCCATCCGCCCACGGGGAGTGCAGCTCCTCGCTCTTCGGACGCTTGTTGGCCGGAACCTTGCCTTCGGCGTGGCTGATCGGCTGCATGCCGACGATGCCCTTCTCGTTCTTCTGCTCGTCAGCCAGTTCATCGATGGTGGTCTTTTCGGCCTCGTCATCGGTCTCCGGCTCTGCAGGAGCGGATTCGCCGGTCGCGGCGGCTTCGCCGTCCAGACCCATTACGGCCTCGGCGGCGTTCACGGCCTCATCCTCATCGGATTCGGTCTCCTCGTCCTCGGTCATGGCCACGCGTTCGATGTCCACGTGGAACAGCAGCTGGATGGTTTCCTCCTTGATGGCTTCGATCATGGAGTTGTACATCTGGTAGCCTTCACGCTGGTATTCGACCAGCGGGTCGCGCTGGCCCATACCGCGCAGGCCGATGCCGTCCTTGAGGTAGTCCATCTCGTACAGGTGTTCACGCCACTTGCGGTCGAGCACGGCGAGCACCACGCGGCGCTCGAGCTGGCGCAAGCCTTCGCTGCCGAGCTTGTCTTCGAAATCGGAGTACTGGTCCTTGGCGTCGGAGACGATGAGCTCCTTCAGGGCCTCAACGGCCTTGTCGCCCTTGAGCTTGTCGACGGCGTCCTTGGCCGCTTCCTGCTCCACGGCGATCGGGTACACGGAGGAGATGGCCTTGAACAGACCGTCCCAATCCCAATCGGCCGGCTTGTCGGAACCGTTGTTGGCGCCCTTGATGTAGCTCAGCACGGTGTCGTCGATGAACTTGAGGATGTCCTCGTGGATATCCGCGCCCTTCAGCACAGCCTGACGCTCCGCATAAATGACGGTGCGCTGCTTGTTCATCACGTCATCGTACTTCAGCACGTTCTTACGGATTTCGAAGTTACGCGATTCGACGGCCTTCTGCGCGGTGCGCACGCCCTTGGAAACGCTCTTGGCTTCGATCGGCTCGCCTTCCGGCATACCCTTGGCCATGACACGCGCCACCAGCTGGGTGTTGAACAGACGCATCAGATCATCTTCGAGGGACAGGTAGAAACGGGATTCACCCGGATCTCCCTGACGGCCGGAACGGCCGCGCAGCTGGTTGTCGATACGACGGGATTCATGGCGCTCGGTACCGATGACGGTCAGGCCGCCTGCGGCAAGCACGCGCTCGCGCTCGGCCTTGCAGGTCTCCTTGGCCTCGGCGTTAAACTGCTCGAGCTGCTCGGGCGTCACGTCCTCCATGGTCAGGCCCTCGTACTCCAAGCGCTCGCGCACCAGCTCGTCGGGGTTGCCGCCCAGCAGGATGTCGGTACCACGACCGGCCATGTTAGTAGCGATGGTCACGGCGCCGTAGCGTCCGGCCTGGGCAACGATATGAGCCTCGCGCTCGTGATGCTTGGCGTTGAGGACCTCGTGCGCGATGCCGCGCTTGGTAAGGGCGGCGGACAGCTTCTCGGAGCTCTCGATGGAGACGGTGCCCACCAGGACCGGTTGGCCCTTGGCGTGACGACGCTCAACGTCGTCGGCAACGGCGTTGTATTTAGCCTGAATGGTGCGGTACACCAGGTCCTCGTGGTCCACGCGCTGCACGGGCTTGTTGGAGGGGATGACCTCGACGGGCAGCTTGTAGATCTCGCGGAACTCGGCATCCTCGGTAAGTGCCGTGCCGGTCATGCCGGAGAGCTTGTCATACAGACGGAAGTAGTTCTGCAAGGTGATGGTGGCCAGCGTCTGGTTCTCCTCGCGCACGAGCACGCCCTCTTTGGCCTCGATGGCCTGGTGCAAGCCCTCGGAATAGCGGCGGCCTTCCATGATGCGACCGGTGAACTCGTCGACGATCTTGACCTCGCCGTTGGTGACCACGTACTGCTTATCACGGTGGAACATGTACTGGGCCTTCAGCGCCTGCTGCAGGTGGTTGACCAGCTGGCCCGAAAGGTCGGCGTAGATGTCCTCGATGCCCAGACGGCGCTCGATCTTCTTAAGGCCGCGCTCGGTGGCGGCGATGGTGTGCTTGGCCTCATCCATGACGTAGTCGCCCGTGGGCTCCACGTCCTCGGTGGCGGTGAGCATGTCGTGCGACACGTCCTCGCCGCGCTCAAGGCCACGCACGGCACGCGCGAAGTCCTTGTAGGTACTGGCGGACTTAGTGCCAGCGCCCGAGATAATGAGCGGCGTCCTGGCCTCATCGATCAGGATGGAGTCGACCTCGTCGACGATGGCGTAGTTGTGACCGCGCTGAACACGCTGCTCGGGGCGGGTGACCATGTTGTCGCGCAGATAATCGAAGCCAAACTCGGAGTTGGTGCCATAGGTGACATCGGCCTGGTAGGCCGGGCGCTTAAGCTCGAGCGGCATGTTGTTCTGCAGCAGACCGACGGTCATACCCAAATACTTATAGATACGACCCATCCACTCGGAGTCACGCTTGGCCAGGTAGTCGTTGACGGTAACGACGTGCACGCCCTTGCCGGAGATGGCATTGAGGTAGCCGGCCAGCGTAGAAACGAGTGTCTTGCCCTCGCCGGTCTTCATCTCGGCAATATGACCCTCATGAAGCGCCATGGCGCCAATGAGCTGTACGTCAAAGTGACGCATGCCCGTGATGCGCTTTGAAGCCTCGCGCACGGTGGCAAAAGCCTCGGGGAGCATATCGTCGAGTGACTCGCCGTTGGCGTATCGCTTGCGGAACTTATCGGTCTGGGCGCGGAGCTCCTCCTCGGTCATCTTCTCAAACTGGGGCTCAAGACCGTTGATCTTGTCGACAATCTTGTAGTAGCGCTTCAGGTCCTTATCGGATCCAAAGGACAGCAGCTTTGACATGAATCCCATGTGGTTTTCCTTTTTGGCCATCGCCCATGCCATGCAGCCTTGGGCGAGTTAAACACAGATAATTGTACTTTAGCCAAACAGGGCGCACCCTATGCGGTCGACCTCGACCGCCACGTAATAACTACGACCAACCTGCCAAAAAGGGACAGGTTTATTTTGGCAGGTTTTATCTGGGAAAACGCTGTCTCTCTGCCATTTGGTGCAAGCTAGCCCGTCCCCTTCGCACCAATCTGGTGCAATGGGGACGGGCTAGCTTGCACCAATAAAAAGAAAAGGGCCGCGCACCCAAACGGATGCGCGGCCCT
>USJB01000095.1 GCA_900554905.1 uncultured Collinsella sp.
TTATCGTGCTTCGCGAGCGCTGCAGCAAATCGGACTCGCCCGCGCCACTGCGTTCCCTTTCCATTCAGACTGGTTCGTTTGAAGCTGCTGCCATCAGCCGCGGCATCGATAGCGGTCGCGCCGAGCGCCCGATTACGCATGACCTGCTGCTTGACACCGTCGATGCCCTGGGCGCCAAGCTCGAGCGCATCGAGATCGTTCGTGCCGAGCCGCCGGTGTTCTACGCGACGATTGTCGTGCTGGTCGATGGTGACGAGCGCAAGATTGACGCCCGCCCCAGTGACGCCATTGCCCTTGCTGTGCGCAGTAATGCCCCCATGTTCGTGGAGGACGACATCATGAATCGTCTGGGTACCGTTTCTGCCCATGCCGAGGAAGTTGACGACGAGCAGGAGTTCGAGAAGTTCGACGAGTTCGTCCATACGCTCTCCCCCGATGATTTCTAAATGTCTGGCACGCGAGCGGAGAGGTCGCTGATGGGTACCCGCGTATCGGCTGAAGCGGCCGCCATCGCGCGTGAAGCCCAGATGCGCTCGGAGGCATCCGAGGCGGCTCGCATCGCCTATGTGACGCAGGGCCGCACGCTTCGCGAGCGCCGCGGCTCCTATATCAAGATGGTTATCATCTCTGCCCTTGTCGCGGTAATCTGTTCTCGTCTTCGTGGTACAGTTGGTGCGCTTGGGTTTTCGATCTCTACGGGCCTCGTGATCTGGGGTGTGGTCGATGCAGTCATGCTGACTAGCCAGATCAAGGTGCTCGACAAGCGTGCAGCGGATATGATGCGCGCCCGCGATGCCGCTGCTAAGATCGCCGCCGAGGCGCAAGAACTGTAACGACGCCAGACTCGATGGGAAGGTCTAAAGATGGCACAGGATATGCAGGACGCCGGTAACGTCTCCGCCGAGCTCGACGCCATGGTGTGTGACCTGATTGGTGCGTTCTTGGACGACCTTGCCGCCGGTGAGAATCCGGGCGTAGTTGTGGCGATCGAGGACGCTGCTTCCAACCGATATCTGGCGGCGCTTGACGAGGACGGCGAAGAGGCGTGCCTCGAGGCGGCCACCAACTTTATCTCCGAGCACAAGATGGGTCTTAAGGACGAGGGCCTGGGCCGCATCGCCCGCTATGCCATCGGCTACACCGGTTGTGTCGAGATTGACGGCGGCTATCACGATGCCCTGCTCGTAAGCTTCTTCGAAACCACGCTCGAGAGCGGTTTTTCGGCATATGTGCTGTATGAGGGCATGGGCGCCGGCGATGGTTTTATGTGGAGCGACCCTGAACCTGCAGGTGAGGAAACCCCTCTCATCTAAAATCGCTAAAATAAACGAGTTTTCGGTAAAAGGCTCAATATTCCCGCTGAGCGTTGTATCGCTGGGCGGGTCGCATACGCGTGCCGTTTGTATATGGATAGAAGATAGGGGAACTACATGCGCGTAGACAATCTGAGGAACATCGCCATCATCGCCCACGTCGACCACGGCAAGACGACGATGGTCGATAAGCTCCTGCGTGCCACGGACGCCTTCCGTGCCAACCAGCAGGTCGAGGACCGCGTCCTGGATTCTAACGACCAGGAGCGCGAGCGCGGCATTACGATTCTCGCCAAGAACATCTCTATCGAGTACAAGGACGTTAAGATCAACGTCATCGACACCCCGGGCCACGCCGACTTCGGCGGCGAGGTCGAGCGCGTGCTGCGTATGGCCGACGGCGCCCTGCTGCTGGTCGACGCCTTTGAGGGCCCCATGCCCCAGACCCGCTTCGTGCTGCGTCACGCTATCGACACCGGCCTTAAGATCATGATCGTCATCAACAAGATCGATCGTCCGGGCGCCAACCCCGAGAAGGCCTACAACGACTGCCTGGACCTCATGGCCGACCTGGGCGCCACCGACGACCAGCTTGAGTTCGCCATGGAGCACGTGGTCTACGCCAGCGCCATGAATGGCTTTGCCCGCCTTGATCCCAACGACGGCAACATGGACATGTATCCGCTGCTCGATATGATCATCGACGACATGCCCGCGCCCGAGGTTGACGAGAACGCCCCGCTGGCCATGCAGTGCGTGACCATCGACCACTCCAACTTCGTTGGCCGTATCGGCATCGGTCGCGTGTACTCCGGCACCATCCACCAGGGCGACCAGATCCTGGTTGTCAAGAACGATGGCTCCAGTGCCACCGCTACCGTCAAGCAGCTCTTTACCTTCGACTACCTGGGCCGTACCGAGTGCCAGGAAGTCGGCGCTGGCGATATCGCTGCTGTCGTGGGTATTGACCGCACCGATATCGGCGATGTCTACACCGACCCCGAGAACCCCGTCGAGCTCGAGCCCATCGAGATCGACCCGCCGACCCTGTCCATCGTCTTTGAGGCTTCGACCTCCCCGCTCGTCGGCCGTGACGGCGACATCGTGGGCGCCCGTCAGCTTAAGGAGCGCCTGTTCAACGAGGCCGAGAACAACGTGACCATGAAGATCGAGGAGCTCGAGGACAAGAGCGGCGTCGAGGTCTCTGGCCGCGGCATTCTGCACCTGTCCGTCCTAATGGAGTCCATGCGCCGCGAGGGCTTTGAGTTCCAGGTCGGCCGTCCCCGCGTTCTGTTTAAGAAGGACGAGAACGGCAACAAGATGGAGCCTGTCGAGCAGGCCGTCGTTGAGTGCCCGGACGAGTACTCAGGCAAGGTCGTTGAGGTCTTCGGTACCTCCGGCGGCATCATGACGAGCATGGACACCTCGGGCATCGTGACGCACCTTGAGTTCAAGATCCCGACGCGCGGCATCATGGGTCTCAAGAACCGCATCATGAACGTCACCCACGGCGAGGGCGTGTTCTACCACACCTTCCTGGAGTATGGTCCTTACGCCGGCGAGATCGGCAACCGCCAGAATGGTGCCATGATCTCCATGACCACCGAGAAGGCCGTCGCCTACGCTCTGGGCACGCTGCAGGAGCGCGGCCAGCTGTTTGTTGAGCCGGGCACCGAGTGCTACGAGGGCATGATCGTGGGCGAGCGCAGCAAGGCCGGCGACATGGTCGTCAACATCGCCCGTACCAAGAACCTGGGCAACCAGCGTTCCTCGACCTCCGATATCTCCGTCCAGCTGGTGCCGCCCCGCACCTTCTCGCTGGAGGAAGCGCTGGAGTACATCGCCGACGACGAGCTGGTCGAGATTACTCCCAAGAACATCCGCCTGCGCAAGCGTCTGCTCAACGCCACCGACCGCAAGAAGGCTGCCGTCCGCGCCGGCCAGGTCAACAAATAAGCACTGAGCTTTATAGCGATTAACAAGAAAGGGCGCCGACCGCAATGGTCGGTGCCCTTTTTGGTGTACAGGGATTGAGCCGGTCTGCACCCCTGCAAAGGTGCCTGCCCCTTTGCAGGGGTCGACGGCTAGGCGGAGGGAAGGCCCGGGGTGTTGGCGGCCTGCTGCGGCTTGAGGCGGGCGTTGCGCCAGATGATTTGGATAACGTAGCCGAGCATAAAGACAAAGGCCACGCCGCTGATGAAGCCGCCTACGAGGGGAAGCCCCGTGAGGGCGCCTGCGATTACGCCACCAGCGGCTGCCATGGCGTAGCGGTTCTGGCTGTGTCCGACCATGCGCGCGATCGCGCACCCTGCAAAGGCACTCGACACCAGCGCGATGCCAATAACACCGCACATGAGGGCTCCGGCAAGCGACAGACCAGCGATAGAGATAATTAGCAGTAGGACGGCGGGGACGATAGCGATCGTGCCCAAAAGACCGCTCACCCACAGGGGCGTGGGGCGCTGGTGGAGCATACCGGCGGCGCTGGCAGTCGCACGCGGAAAGACGAGCTCGAGCAGCAGAGCGACAAAGCAGGTCGAGAGTGCCGCGGCGACGATACCGCCGATGACATCGTTAACGGTGGAAGTATCCTCGTTCTCGGTGCGGTCGATCTTGAGTGCGCCGACCTCGGCTCCCGCGGCGCGCTCGGGGTCCTCGGAGACGTGCGCGTTCACGGTGCCGGTGATATGGGCGTTCTTGCCCAGGATGAGCTTGTCGGCCCAAACCTCGACATCGCCCTCGACGGTGCCATCGATGGTCACCGTATCGCCCGCAAGCGCTGCCGACTTGGTGGAGCCGCGTAGGGCAACCGTCTCGCCTATCGCATAGAAACAGTTGGCGGTGCTGTCGGAATTGAGCACAACGTGCTGACCGACGACCGTGACGCTGCCATCAACCGTGGTCTTGGCGATATCGATAGTGCGTGCCGCCAAGCGGATGGCGCCGCCCACCGTGCAGTCGCGGATGGAGAGGCTCTCGCCTGCCGCAATTATGTCGCGGTCGATGGAGGCGTCATCCAAGTTGAGGGCCTGACCGGCCCAGTACAGGTCACCCTCAACGCCGGACGGATTGGCGTCATTGTCGGTCGCAAGTACGTTGCCTGCGGTGTCCGTGCCGGCGAACGACGCCGTGGGAAGCACGGTGATCGCCAGCGCGATGAGCGCGAATAGGATGGTGATGCGGCCCCATGCTTTACGGCGCTGGGTCAACGGGAATTGATTGCAGGGCATAGTGAATCCTTCGTTAGATACTCGGCATATATCTAACAGGGTACCCAACGCGTGGGCGCTCTAAAAGAACCTCTCGGTTGCATTTCGAAGGGTCGTGCCGTGCTGTCTACTTTTTACGGTGCAAGAAGCGCGCGATATCTTCTTCGGTGGGGCTTTTGATGTCAAAGCGCAGCGAGAGCCAGCGCAGACCCATGGTCACGACAACGCATACGACCAGCGCGGCGACATTGCTCATGATGCCGCTCATAACGAGACACACATAGCTTGCCGAGCCGGCGATGGCGGCGATGGCGTAGAAATTGGTGCGCTGGAAAATGCCCGGCACCACACCCATAAAGCTGTCGCGCAGCATGCCGCCACCCACCGCGGTGAAAAAGCCCATCATGATGCATACGGCCGGCGCAAAGCCATAAACCAGTGCTTTGTCCGCTCCGGTGGCGGCGTAGATGCCGACCGAGATGATGTCGAGCAATGGGATGAGTTTCTCGGGTTTATCGACGATTGCCGGGAAGATGTAGATGATGGCCGCCGTGGCAATGGAAAGCGGGAGTGCCATCGGCTGGTTGAGGATGTAGACGTTGCCCACCTGCAGCGTCATGTCGCGCAAGAGACCTCCGCCCAGACCGCAGACCACCGCGAGCGCGACCGCGCCCACCAGGTCGAGCTTGTGCTCGCGCGCAACCAGCACACCCGAGATCGATGCA
>USJB01000096.1 GCA_900554905.1 uncultured Collinsella sp.
TCTATAAAAAGGAAATAGACTTTGTAGCAATCAAGCGGAGCGAGAAACTCTACATTCAGGTGAGCGACGACATCAGCTCGGATAAGACATTTGAACGCGAGATTTCGCCACTGCTGAGCATTGGCGATGCGTATCCCAAGATGATTCTCGCCCGCACGCATCACGAGGCCACGGATCGCGACGGAGTGCAGATCGTGGACCTGGCGAGGTGGCTATGCGGCGAGGCGTAGCAGAAAGCCTATTCCTCAAAACTGATAAATTTTCGATTTTGAGGAATAGGACCGATGCGTTGCCTAGTTCGCCGCTCGCGCTCGTGCTCGACTTAAGCCCCGTCTTACCCCAGCTCCTGCATGCGGCGGTAGATTTCGCAGATGCCCTTAATGGTGAGCTGACCGTCGACCACGTCGAAGGCATCGGTCGAATCGGCGACGATGCCGGCGAGACCGCCCGTGGCGATAACAGTGGCGTCCTCGCGGCCCAGCTCGCGCTTCATGCGCGTGACCAAGCCCTCGGCCATGGCGGCGGCGCCCATCACGGCGCCCACCTTGATGCACTCCTCGGTATCGCGGCCGATGGCGTGCTCGGGCGCCTCGAGCGGAACGCTGGCGAGCTTGGCGGCACGGGCGGCAAGTGCGTCCATGGAGATGCGGATGCCCGGCGCGATCGCTCCGCCAATGTAATAACCGTCCTCATCGATGACGTCGATATTGGTCGCGGTGCCAAAGTCCACCACGATTGCCGGCGCGTCGTAGAAGGTCTCGGCAGCGACGGCGTTGGCGATGCGGTCGGCACCAACGGCCTGGGGGCGCGCCGCCCGCAGCTTGGTCACGGCGGCCGTCTGCGGCCCGATGACGATGGCGTCCGCGGCAATGCGGTCGGCCACGGCGTGCCACTCGCGCGAGAGCTGCGGCACCACGCCGGCAAAGGCGATCGCGTCGACCGCGCCGAGCGAGAGGTCGTACATCTTAAAGAAGCCCATCAGGCGCACATGGATCTCGTCGGCGGTATAGGAGCGGTCGGTGGGCATGCGCCACGACTGCACCAGCTCGTTTCCGTCAAACAGGCCCATGGCCGTCTGCGTGTTTCCCATATCGATAGCGAGCAGCATGTCTACTCCCAGTGTTGGCATAAAAGGACGCGCACCATTGTATACGTGCCGTCGACGGCGCTCGGCCGCGATTCGTTTACGGTGATAGGGGCTGAGGGGTTTTAAATATGAAGGAATTATGCTCTACGAGATTTTCCTTGCCGTTTACCGAACTCCCGCGTAATATTCTTTTTTGCGCACATGAGGCGCCCAGACATTGCGGGGTGGAGCAGTCTGGTAGCTCGCCGGGCTCATAACCCGGAGGTCGTAGGTTCAAATCCTGCCCCCGCGACCAAGAACTTGCAGCTCGTCGGCCTAGCCGGCGAGCTTTTTTGTTATTCCGGGACTGTGTTTTCGGTCCAATTCTCGGCCTCTCAAACAAAATCTCGATCTGTAACATCTAGACCCGATTTGGGCGGCTAGGTGTTACAGATCGAGATATACCGGTGGGTTGGGCCCGTTTGTCTAAATCTGTAACACGAGGGACGGATTTTGCCGAGTTATTGTTACAGATTGAGATTTTTCCTTGAGAGGGATTCGAATGTCTCGATCTGTAACAGATAGACCGGAAAATGGGTTCCAGCTGTTACAGATCGAGACGTTTTGGGACCGCGGCTGAGCCATTGCGGCAAAACCACCACAAAGGTGCCTGTCCCCATTGTGGTGGTTTAGGGCTCCCAGGGGCAGGGGGCTTCGATGTGGATGTGCTCGCCGGTTACGGGATGCGTAAAGGACACGCTGTGGGCGTGGAGCATCAGGCCGCAGGGGCGCGGCGTGCCGTACAGGTTATCGCCAACCAGGGGATGACGCTCGCTCGCCAGGTGCACGCGGATCTGGTGTTTGCGGCCGGTGAGCAGCTCGACATCGATATACGAGCGCGTGGGCAGGCCACGGCGACTCTTAAGACGCTTGAGCACCTTGACGCGCGTCTGAGACGGCTTGCCGCTGGCGCCGACGCGCATCTTTCGGCTGTCGTGACGGTCGCGGGCGATGGGCTTGTCGATGAGCTTTTCGTTCCAGTCGATTTTGCCCTCGGCGAGCGCCAGGTAGTGCTTTTCGAAAGCGTGGTCGATGACCATCTGGTCAAAGGCGGGCTGCGTCTGCTTGTCGAGAGAGAACAACACCACGCCGGTGGTGTCGCGGTCCAGGCGGTTGAGCGGCTGCATGTCGGTCGCGGCAAAGCCGTCGCCCATCGCCAGCAGCAGGTCGCTGGCGTAGTCGGTAAGTGTGCGCTCGCCGGTGCCGTCGCCGTGGACGATCATGCCGGCGGGCTTGTCGATGGCCATGAGCCAGGCGTCGCAGTAGAGGACTTGAGGTTCTTCGTTCACGTGTAAGCCTTTCGGTTAGCTAATTCCCACAAACATGCAGCCCGAGGTGGCGCCGCGCAGGCGGGCGGCGGGCTTGCGGCCGGCTTGAGCCGCCTCGACGGCGCGACGGACGCGAGCGACGGCACGGCCAATCTCATCGGCCTCGAGCAGGGTTCCGTCGACCATAAGACGACGGACGCCGGCGTCGAGCAACTGCGGTACCTGCGGCGTGAGGTCGATGGGGTAGGCATCGTACAGGCGAGAGCGGCCGTGAATGTCGGTACGCACCGGCATGATCTTGCCGTCGATATTCTTGAGCGAGAGCTTGCGGGCACGCAGGCGGCAGTTGACGCAATCGTGGATGCAGCCGTTGGCGACCTGCAGAATGCAATGCTCGCTCGTCATAACGCGCGGACGGCCGAAGACAGTGATACCCAGGGCTGCGGGCGCGGCGGCGCCGAGCGAGACAATCTCGTCGAGTGTGATCTCGGGCGAGAGCCAAAACGCGCCGGCTCCGCGCTCGGCAAGCGCCTCCATGCAGGGCGTGTTGTGCACCGGCAGGCAAGAGCGAATCTCGGCCGTGGCGCCAACCTGTGCGGCCAGGGCAAGCTCAGAGATGTTGCCAATAGCGACCGTGGCGCCGGCAACAACCCACGGGTCGACGCGTACGTGGTCAACGGCGCGGCAGACCTCGTCGAGCACGGGCACGATGTCCTGCTCAAACGCATCGGCGGGGGAGAGCTCGGCCGCATCGAGCGCGTCGGTGGTCATGTAGATGCGCGTAACACCCTCGGCGCGAGCGGCCTCGGCGGCCTCGAGCGAGGTGACGGTGGCGCAGATCTGCGGCTCATCGCGGTAGTGCTCGGGCGCGGGGCGGGAATCACTGGTTACAATCGCCGGCAGCTCGAGCGTTTTCGCGCGCTCCTCGTACGGCGCCAGAATGGCCTCTTCCAGCGCCTTACAAGCGGCGGCGCGCACCTTGTGCACGGCGGAAAAGCCCATACCGCAGCCGGCGTCGAGCGAAACGTTAAAGCTTGCGGCCTCAAAGGGAGAGGAGCCCATGCGCCCGACGTGCTCAACCAGATCGGATGCCTCGACGGCGCGGGTCTTGGCAGCCTCGACGGTAAAGCCCGTGGCCGTGGCCGTAAGCGAAGGGTCGTCGCAGCAGGTGAGCGTAACGGTAAACGGCTCGCCCAGACGCGCCACAACGGACACGTCTACGGCGCGGCGGCGCAGCACATCGCGTTTGAGCGCAGCCCCGGCGGCGTCAATGGCGCGCTGGCTTCGAATCACGCGCACGCGGCAGCCCTCGGGCATGCTGCGGGGCACGCGGCACTCGATGATGCCGCCCGCGGCGGCATCATCGGCGGCAATGGTGGTCAGGAACTGGTCAAACTCGTTATCGTGGCGAAGCTCCAGCAGGTCGCCCTTGCCCACGGGCTCAAACAGCTCAATGCGGGCGATGGCAGCGCGGCGACGGCGGTCGTCGGGCTTGAGCCCTCGCACGTCGCGG
Organism: uncultured Collinsella sp.; assembly: GCA_900554905.1. Taxonomy (GTDB): domain Bacteria; phylum Actinomycetota; class Coriobacteriia; order Coriobacteriales; family Coriobacteriaceae; genus Collinsella. The sequence goes on from USJB01000096.1 coordinate 3,908, forward strand.
TTGGCCAGGCGGCTGCCCAGCACCGTGCCCACAATCTGGCCGCGGTTGTTGGAACGCTCGTAGCTCATCATCTCGTCACCCGAGGTACCGTCTTGGTAGGCGTGCGTAAAGTCGCGGTTAAAGCAGCGCTTGAGCTGTCGCTGGCGGGCGGCATCCTCATCCTTAGAGGTCGAAACATCGGCAAGCATGTCATCAATCTGATGACGGTACACGTCGACGATGGAATACACGTAATCGGGGGCCTTCATGCGGCCCTCGAGCTTGAGCGATGCGGCACCGGCGTCATACAGACGGCGAACAAGCTGCGATGTGTTGGTGTCGCGCGGGCACAGCGCGCGCTCGCGACCGGCAGGGGAGAGCGAGCGGCCGTTCTCGTCAATTAGCTCGTAGGGTAGGCGGCAGGGCTGGGCGCACATGCCGCGGTTGGCCGATCGTCCCGCCATGGCAAAGCTCGAAAGCAGACACAGGCCCGAGTAGCAAAAGCAGATGGCACCGTGGCTAAAGACCTCAAGGTCCACATCGGGCGCGGCGTTGTGAATGGCGGCGATCTCGTCGATGGAGAGCTCGCGCGAGAGGGTCACGCGGTCGGCGCCCTGCTCGCGGCACCAAAGCGTTCCGCGGTCGTCATGGATGTTCGCCTGGGTCGAGATGTGCGTCTCGATGCCGGGCATGGCGCGCTTGACCTCAAAGAACAGACCCCAGTCCTGGATAATGAAGGCGTCGGCGCCCAGCGTGGAGCAGCGATGGATGAGTTGCAGCGCATCGCCCATCTCGGACTGCTTGATGACGATGTTGACCGTGACGTAGACGCGCGACCCGGCTAGATGTGCGGCGCGGCAGTCTTGCTCAAAGGCCTCGTCGGTAAAGTTGGTGGCCTTGCGGCGGGCGTTGAAGCTGCCCATGCCGCAGTAGATGGCGTCTGCCCCGGCAGCGAGCGCGGCGGCAAAGGGCTCCGGGCCTCCGGCGGGGGCCAAGAGCTCGGGTCTGCGGTTGGTGGTTCGACTGGCGGTTGCGGTCATATCCTGCCTTTCAAAATGCTCAGATATTCAAAAGTATAGTGGTGCCGTTGCGGCAGGCGATGCCCGTGCTCCAAGCGGGATAAAGTCTTCAGCAGCTTGGGCTGGCTGACCCCGTGGAGAACCGTTCAGCGGTTCGGGGAAACCGTTGGGCGATAAAATATTCTCGCAGCGTGATAATTATCTTGCATCGCGCGGAAACCTTGAGTACTATCCCAATCAAGCGCGGTGTTCAGACCGAACTGTGCCTCCCGGTGCGAACGCCGCGCTCACACTCTCTATCTGATCGTAAGGAGAAAAACATGAGCAAGACC
>USJB01000097.1 GCA_900554905.1 uncultured Collinsella sp.
ATGACTGAATCTGTTGTTGATTACAGCGAGCAGCCTCTGGCTGTCGAGGTCGACGACGTCACCATGATCTTTAACATGGCGTCCGAGTCGCTGACCAACCTCAAGGAGTACTTCATTAAGCTTGCCAAGCACGAGCTGTTCTTTGAGGAGTTTAGAGCGCTTAAGCACATCTCGTTCGATATTCATCGCGGCGAGGTTGTGGGTCTTGTTGGCACCAATGGTTCCGGCAAGTCTACGATGCTCAAGATCATCGCTGGCGTGCTTGAGCCCAGTGAGGGCAGCGTTAAGGTGCACGGTAACATCGCGCCGTTGATTGAGCTTGGTGCCGGCTTTGACCCCGAGCTGACCGCCCGCGAGAACATCTATCTGAACGGCGCCCTGCTCGGCTATACCAAGGAGTTCATCGACGCCAACTTTGACGGCATTATCGAGTTCGCTGAGCTGCAGAACTTTGTCGATATGCCGCTTAAGAACTTCTCCTCGGGCATGGTGGCGCGTATCGCCTTTGCAATCGCGACGATTACCGAGCCCGATATTCTGATCGTTGACGAGACGCTGTCCGTCGGTGATGTGTTCTTCCAGCAGAAGTGCGAGGCCCGCATCCAGCACTTTATCCAGAGCGGCGACGTGACGGTTCTGTTCGTTTCGCACTCCATGGAGCAGGTTGAGCGCATCTGCCAGCGTGCCGTTTGGATTGAGAAGGGTGACCTTCGCATGGACGGCCCGGTCGATGAGGTCTGCAAGGCGTATCGCGAGCAGTTCAACTAGGTTATAATTACTTGCGCCTGACAGGCTTGCGCTTGCTTGGGCGTGCGGTTATTTGCTCCATTAGCTCAGTTGGATAGAGCAGGGGACTTCTAATCCCAAGGTCGACGGTTCGAATCCGCCATGGAGCACCATCGTTTATTAAGCCCGGACCGCTTGGTGGTCTGGGCTTTTTCACATGCCGGTGTTCTTTGTTCTTGCCGGGTATACGTTTAGGCCGAAGCCGTGGCGTGAGCGTTCTGCGGGCAAGCCAGTCTGGCAATCTTTACGATCCATGCGGTCGATTGGTTTATTCCGTGGCAGACCATGCCTCTGCTTATGACGCTGCCAGCATCGTGGTTCTTCGCGTCAATCGTACGCTGTGCCTGCGATATTGGATTGGCGTACGTGATCAAGAAGGCGTAACAAAAGCGGGGAGGACCAACTTGGCCCTCCCCGCTGTATCTAGTCTGCCTTCAGGCACTCGGGCAAGACGTTTGCAACTGCATTCATCGCCTGCGGCCTCAGGTACTGCTCATTGAGCTTTGCCTTTCTGTAGGCGTAGCGAGTGTCTGTCGAGTACTTGATCAATACGTCGGTGAAGAATCGCTCCCAACTTAGGTACTTGCGGCTTTCGATATAGCTCGAAGGATCCTTGAGGATTTTTGGAATGTCGTTACTGGGGATGAGGCCAGATTGCAGAAGTGTCCACTCAAATGATTCCGGGAGGAACAAGCGAACGTTCTTGTAAACGCGCTGTCCGAGCACCTTTTCGATGTAGGGACCAAACGCTGCGCCGTCTCCAATGGCAAGAACGTTTTGCTCGGGGCATTCGTGAATTGTCCGCTTTAGATTTGCTACGCCGGTGGCGGTATAGCAGGGGATCCCGAGCCGGTTGCAAAGAGCGTTGTAGAATTGATAGCCAGATTTGCTATCTTCGACAACTACGGCGTCGGGTACCTCGAATCCAACATTTAGATCCTGATACAGCATACTTGCCGTGTGGTCATATAGCGGCTTGGTCACCGAGTAGAAGCGTCTGTCGCTCTTGCGGCCATTGATTGTTTTACTTGTCGTGTTGACTAACTTCAGGATCTCATCAACGCTGTAGGGGAGCTCGTTGGCATCGCGACGAGATATCAGAACATAATAGTTGGATGATCCGTTGACGGCTTTGGCGAAGTCCTTTGAGTAGATAAACTCGTTGCCCTCATCTAGAAAGACAATTGAATCTTCGATGATCGACAGCTCGCGCTCCCAGCGTCTGCCGGAAAGTGTTTCGCAAGGCACGTTGCAGCTGAGCGTAACGCCGCTTTCCGGTCCTCGGTCGTTGTGGTCGCGAATCATCGAGATGAGCGTCGTTTTGCCCGTGCCGCTATTGCCGCGTATAAAGGAAATATTGCGCTTAAACGTGAGTGTGTATTTGACCTTTGCACGCTCTACGACAACGGTATGCGTTCCCTTCATTACTCATCAACATCCAAAAAGTCATTCGTGGCACCGACAAACTCCTGCATGTTCCTGACGATGCGGCCGTCGTTATTGATACGAATCTCAAAACGCTTCCAGGGGAACTTCATGATGTGGTAAAGGGTTACCAGCACATCCTGTTCTTTGCCAATTTTGAGCAGCCAGCGGGCACAATTGTCTCCGCAGGTGGATGCGTTGAACACCATGTTTGGGATATTGCGTACCAGCAGCAGCGTCTTAACGCCGCCGGACAGTTCGAGTGGAGTGATTGAGCCCAGCTGCTTGCTTACGATGTTGTGGGGACCGATGAGCTCTGATCCGTCCACGCTTTTAATAATCTGTGCGGCCATAGGATCTTCGAACCATGAGTCCAAGTATGAATTCCTAAAATAGGTTTCGGTATCGTAGATGGAACCGGGGTAATCTCCCAGGTGAATGCTCAGCATGTGGGTCTCCAGACGTTGTGTGACTGCAACGATTATATGCCAGTAATAAAGTGCCGCCAGTAGCGAGGTTGCTGCTGGCGGCACTGGCATTACTGGCGTGCGAATCGGGGTTGATGGATTTGCGCGCGAGACTACTTTTCGAGTCGTTCCCTCAACAGCTCTAGCGCATGTGCGTAGCCCTGCAGGCCCTCACCGGTGATGGTGGCGAAGCAGGCCAGGCGGGCGTAGCTCACCTGGCGGAAGTCCTCGCGGGTCTCGACGGCGCTGATGTGGACCTCCACAGCCGGGATTGCGACGGCTTTGAGCGCGTCCAGGATGGCCACGCTCGTATGCGTGTAGGCGGCCGGGTTGATGACGATGCCGTCGACCTTGCCGTAGGCCTCCTGGATCTTGTCGACGATGCTGCCCTCGTGGTTAGACTGGAAGACCTCGACCTCGTCGAAGCCCTGTGCGGCGCCCGCTTCCTGGCAGATCTGGACCAGGCGGCCGTAGTTGTCGCTGCCATAGATGCCCGGCTCGCGAATGCCGAGCATGTTGAGGTTGGGTCCGTTGATGACGAGTGCTTTCATGGTTGCTTCCTTTGCGATTGGAAAACCACCACAAAGGTGCCTGTCCCCTTTGTGGTGGTTTTGGTTAGAGAGCGGGTGGGAGGGTGTCGAGGAGGGCTTGGGCGGTGTTGGCGGCGCAGTCGCGTGAGTCGATGATGTAGTCGGCCCAGGCGCGGTAGCGCGGCATGCGCTGCTCGGCCAGCTTGTCGATACCGTCGCGGGCGGTGATGGGGCGGCCCTTGTGGGCGAGTTCGTCGAGCTTGCGGTTGAGCATCACGATTTGGCTGTTCTGGTGCAGCAGCGGATAGTTCTCGTTACGCGTGACCACGCCGCCGCCGGTTGAGAGCACCAGGCCGCTGCGCTTGGAGATGTCGGCCAGCGCTGCCGTCTCCTGCTCGCGGAAGGCCGCCTCGCCGCACTTGACGATAAAGTCGGCGCAGGGCATGCCCAGGCGCTCCTCAAGCGCTCGGTCCAAGTCGATGTGCTCGCGACCCGTGAGCAGGGCGATCTGCTCGCCCACGCGGGTCTTGCCCGAGCCCGGCATGCCGATCAGCGCGATGTTCTGCTCGCGGTGAGATAGACGCTCCGTTACGTCCAAGATGCGCTTGCGCGGGGTGACCTGGCCGGTATAGCGCTCAACAGCCTGTGCTGCCTGGGCAACAAGCATGAGCAGACCGCCGATGCAGGGGATACCGCGGCGCTCGGCCTCGAGCATCAGGCCCGTGCGGGCGGGGTTGTAGACAATGTCGATAACGCCTTCGAGCGCATCGAGCCCTTCGAGCGTGCAAGGCGCGTCGGGGCAGTGGGGGAACATGCCGGCGGGCGTGCAGTTGACGAGTAACGTTGCATCGGACTGCTGGGAGATGTTGTCGTAATTGACCTCGCTCGTGCAGCCGACGGGCACGACGATGGCGCCCAGGTCTCCCAGCACCATACTTGCCGTGGTGCCGGCGCCACCAGTGGCTCCGAGCACGAGAGCCTTCTTGCCGGTAACCTCAACGCCCAGCTCTTCGACCAGGCACTGAAAACCAAAGTAGTCGGTGTTGTCGCCACGCAGGCGACCGTCAGGCAGACGTGTGATGGTGTTGACGTTGCCCATGCGCTCGGCCAACGGACTCAGCTCGTCCAGGTATTCCATGACGGTGCGCTTGTAGGGGATGGTCACGTTGGTGCCCTCCCACTCGTCGCCCGTCATAAAGGCCGCGAGGTCCTCGGGCTCGCGCTCAAAACGCACGTACTCGAGTCCCGCGAGTTCCTTGTAGATGGTCGGGGTGTAGCTGTGGCCCAGCACACGGCCCAGGACGCCGTAGGGGCGGGTTGCGGCGGTATCGGTCATCTAGAGCACCTCCGTGTAGCTGCCAAAGTAGGTGAAGCTCTCGCACACGTCGTCAATCGAGTCGAGCAGGTCGTCGAGCGCCTTGCTGCCAAAGGGGCAGTCCAGGTCAAAGTAGAACATAAACTCAAAGTCGCGACCGGGGATGGGGCGGCTCTCCAGCTTGATGAGGTTGATGTTGAGCGTATAGAAGCGCTCGAGTACGCGATAAAGGGCGCCCGGTTCGTTGGCCGTGGTGATCATGAGCGAGGTACGGTTGGCGCCGGGGTAGACGCGGGGCTCGCGGCTGATGACGACAAAGCGCGTGTAGTTGTTGTCGGAGTCCTGGATGTTGGGCTCCAGTACCTCCAAGCCGTAGAGCGCCGCACAGCTGCGCGAGGCGATAGCGGCGACGTCGGTGCGCTCGGAGTTGGCGACCATCTCGGCCGACATGGCGGTGTTGGGGTATTTGGTGGCATGCAGGCCGTGGCCCTCGATAAAGCCGGCGCACTGGGCAATGGCTTGGCCGTGGCTGTAGACCTCGCGCACGTCGGCGAGCTTCTTGTTGGCCTCGGCGAGCGCCGCCTCAATCTGATCGTTGGAATCGGACTTAAGCTTGGTG
>USJB01000098.1 GCA_900554905.1 uncultured Collinsella sp.
CGCGCAGCTCCTCGTAGACCTGCTCGATGCGCTCCTTGGTGACGCCGGCGTCGCGCAGTACACGACCGGCCTCGCCCTTGTCCTCGGCAAGCGCCATCAGCAAATGTTCAGTCACCACAAAGCTGTCGCCCATCTTGGTGGCCTTCTTCTCGGCCTTCTCGATGACGCGGACGAGCTCGTTGGAAAGACCCATCTGCTGGCCCTCGCCGGAAACCTTGGGCGCGTGGTCAATGGCATCCTGCGTGGAGCGTGCAAGCTGAGCCGGGTCGGCACCGATGCGCTCAATGATCACGGAGATATTGCGCTCACCGGCACCGAGCAGGGCAGACAGCAGGTGAATCGGCTCCACCGCGCCGGCCTGCGCATCGGCAGCCGTGCTCATGGCGGTCTGCAGCGCCTCGCGCGACGTCATTGCTAGCTTATCGATTCTCATGGAATCACCTCTCTTGGGGTGGCCGCCCTACGGGGCGGCTTCACGTTGTTCGAGAAGTATTGTTGCCAGCTTTGTACGATCTTATACATAAATCTAAGTCTCTATATATAAGATTTTCTGAGTGATTGATGGATAGGGACAGACCCGCTCACCCGCTGCGGCCTCATCCCCTTACTATCTCAATCTGTAACATCTAGCGACTGTTTATGGCTCCAGCTGTTACAGATCGAGACGAATTGTTCAGCGGCAACCGTTTGTCTCAATCTGTAACAGCAGCTCGACAAATTAGGGTCTAACTGTTACAGATCGAGACAAACCGAGAACCACCGCAAAGGGGACAGGCACCTTTGCGGTGGTTCTCGGTTTCGGCGGCCAGCTGCCACACGTTATGAGATTAAAATTGAATTGTTAGCTGAGATTATTCATTTGTCATCGAGCTTGCCTTCTCTTTGTCTCAAGGAGCTCATATGAAGCCGTCTCATTCCACCGGTCGTAACGCCATCGCCATTCTCGACGTACCCATCGTGATGCTCTTCCTTATCGTCGCCACGCCCTTTTCCCTTGGTATCGCCTCGCCCTTCGATTTATGCGGAATGGTCGACGCCGGCTCGCGTGCCACCTCGCTCTCCTTTATCTGTCGCGGCGTGTTTTACGAAGATGGAATCCCCACCGGAATTTGGCGGTCAAAGTTACTGCCGCTCGACCAGATCGACGGACGGTCTCCTTATTTCTGCCTTGAACCTCAGGCGATGAATTATTTGATCGGCGACCAGCCCCTCGACTCCATCACCCTCGCCTACGACTATGCTCCAAACACCGATGAGCACCACATGAACCAAGTCCTAGACAAGCTACTTGGGCAGTGCGGGCTCACCGACGAGGCCGGTCGAACCATCAATAATGACCCGAAGCTGACGCAAACAGAACTCCGTCGCATCGGAGAAATCAGGGGGCGAGGCAGGGCTGCCTACTGGCAGGCCTGGGCGATACGCAACAAGAGCGAATTTGGACACAGCACCTATATGGTCACCGTCTACACCAGAGACGGAATCAAGGACAATGTTGACAATTTCGCGTCATCCAAACTCGGCATCCCCAAAACAACCAAGCCCGCCAGCCCGGATGAAATCCTGTAGAAGCGCTCATTGGAATGTCGCTTAACGAGCACACCAGCATCGAACTCACCCCATCACCGCAAAGGAAACGGATACCTTTGCGGTGGTTCTACAACGCCGCGGCGATTGCTTCAGTCACAAACTTATTGAGCGACTCGCCCTTTTTGGCAGCTGCTAATGCCGCCTGCTTGTGAAGCTCGGAGCCTGTTCTTACGTTGAAAGAGCCCTTAAAAGCCCGTTCGGGTTCCTTGCCCTTCTCGGCGCAAAACTCGAGGTAATCGTCGACGGCTTCGTGAAAGCACTGCTCCACTTCAACAACCGTAGAGCCCTCAAACACGATTGCGTCCTTAATGCCTGCGACCATTCCGGTTAACATATGCTGCCCGGCATCGAACTCGACCGGGGCAAAATACCCTTTATATGCTAAAACGTTACTCATGGTTGCCCCCGGCGTCCTGTAGAAATCGGACAATGTTTCGAATGGTGCCCGCCGTTAATTCATCAGATGGATGAGGCGCATGCATCACGAATACTCTGCCGTCCGATGGCCTGTAAAAGCGAATGCGCGATCCGGATGTTCTGCCCTTGGTGTCCATCTCAAAACCATATGACGCCATAACTTTAAGAAAGTCGGCAAATCTATACGTCGAAGGGCAGCCAAGCAGTTGGGCGATGAGTTTATCGGCCCGCGTCATCTCGGTCTCACATTCTGCAACTATATTTTAGTTGCAATTTAGCGCTGATGCAAACACCATTACTATAGAACATATGTACGTATAGAACAACTGTTCGAACCACCACAAAGGTGCCTGTCCCCTTTGTGGCGGTTTTCGACAAAAAGAAACCGCCCCATTAACAGAGGCAGCATCAAGCAAGTCTATTTATTAGCGTCCCTCAAGACCCAACGAGAACGCAGAAATGTAGCCCGGGGCTTGCCCTTTCCCGAACGCGACCCTCGCGAAGCGCGTGAGCGGGCGGGAAAGGGTAAGCCCCGGACGGACAATTAAGTGCGTTACTCGGCAGCGGCCTTGAACTTGTTGTAGTTGATCAGGCAGCCGGCCTTGACGATAGCGCGCTCCTCTGCCGTCATATCGGCAATGTAGAGCTCAATCTGCTCGACCGCACCGTCGGCACGCACCACGTAGGCGGCGATGTCCTTCAGGTCGCCATCGAGCGCGGCACGGATACCCGGCACGAAGACGTAATCGCCCACCTCAAAGTTGGGCTCGGCCTCCATCTGGAAGGGCACCATGCCCCAGTTCATCACGTTGGAGCGATAGCGCTTGGTGGCGTACTCGTGGACGATGTTGGCCAAGCCGCCAATCACGCGCTGACAGCTCGCGGCCTGCTCGCGGGCAGAACCGTCACCGGGCTTCTTGGCATAGAGCATGGAGCCGTACTCGGTCGCCTTGGCATCGGCCGCGACACCCGCGCCGACCAGTGCCTCAAACACGCTGGCAAGCTCGGCATCAAGTGCTGCCAGGTCACCCGCGGACTCACCGGCCACGCGACGCTTCTCCACGGCGTCGACCTCCTTGGAACGACCGACGTAGGCCGGATCGCGGCGGCTGAGCGTAAACTCGGCCAGACCCAGCGGGTTGGAGCGGAAGGAGCTCGTCTCGCCCGAGGGAATGAGCTCGTCGGTCGTGGTGACCGGGTCCATGATCTTGGAGCACACCTTGAGCAGGATGTCGTCGCCGAGCGGCTCCATCGCGGGCCACGGCTTGATGTTGGGGCCTTCGACCAGATCGTCGGCAGGCTCCGCCTTGCCAAAGCCCCAGTACACACGCTTTTTGTACGGCGCGTCGTCAAAGGTGTACTCGCAGGCCTCATCCCAAGTCTCCTCGGGCAGGTCGGTCGCCGGCGTCAGGACGCCGCCGTTGGCAGCCGTCGCCGCAATGGAGCGGGCGTCCATCAGGGCCACGGCGCTCAGCTGGCCATTACCCGGCTTGGAACCCTCGCGGTTGGGGAAATTGCGCGTGGTGTGGCGGATGGACAGACCGTTGTTGGCAGGCGTGTCGCCGGCACCGAAGCACGGACCGCAGAACGCCGTGCGCACGATCGCACCGGCCTCCATAAGGTCGTAGATGTAGCCGCGGCGTGTAAGCTCGAGTGCCACGGGCTGGCTCGTGGGATAGACCGACAGCGAGAACTCGCCGCAGCCGGTGTTGGCGCCCTTGAGCACGCGGGCAGCCTGGACCACGGAGTCGTAGTTGCCGCCCGAGCAGCCGGCGATAACGCCCTGCTGCACGTGCAGCTTGCCGTCGACGATCTTGTCGAGCAGGCTAAAGTGCGTCTTGCCCTCGCCGATCTTGGCAGCCTCGAGCTCCACCTCGTGCAGGATGTCCTCGAGGCTCTCGTTAAGCTCGTCGATCTCAAAGCCGTTGGAAGGATGGAACGGCAGCGCGATCATGGGCTTGATGCTCGACAGATCGACCTCGACACAGCCGTCGTAGTAGGCGACATCGGCGGGCTTGAGCTCGCGGTAGTCGTCGCCGCGGCCGTGCATGGTCAAAAACGCGCGCGTGTCCTCATCGGTGGCCCAGATGCTCGACAGGCAGGTGGTCTCGGTGGTCATGACGTCGACGCCGTTGCGGTAGTCGGTCGTCATGCTCGCGATGCCGGGGCCCACAAACTCCATGACCTTGTTCTTAACGTAACCCTTGGCAAAGACGGCGCGGATGATGGCGAGCGCCACGTCGTGCGGGCCGACGCCGGGGCGCGGGGCGCCCGTGAGGTAGATGGCGACAACGCCGGGATAGGCGACATCGTAGGTGTCACGCAGCAGCTGTTTTGCCAGCTCGCCGCCGCCCTCGCCCACGGCCATGGTGCCCAGGGCGCCGTAGCGGGTGTGCGAGTCGGAGCCCAGGATCATCTTGCCGCAGCCGGCGAAGTTCTCACGCATAAAGGAGTGGATGACCGCGATATGGGGCGGAACGAAGATGCCTCCGTACTTTTTGGCAGCCGAGAGGCCAAAGACGTGGTCGTCCTCGTTGATGGTGCCGCCCACGGCACACAGCGAGTTATGGCAGTTGGTGAGCACGTAAGGCAGCGGGAACTGCTCCATGCCCGAGGCGCGCGCCGTCTGGATGATGCCGACAAAGGTGATGTCGTGGCTCGCCATGGCGTCGAAGCGAATCTTGAGCGCCTCGGGGTCGCCGGACGTATTGTGTGCCTGGAGGATCGAATACGCGATGGTGCCACGCTTGGCATCCTCGGGTGTCTGCGTAATACCGTGCTCGGCAGCCTCGGCCGCAGGCACAACCTCGCTGCCGCCGCGCAGGTAGATGCCGTCCTCGTACAGCTTGACCATACTGTCTCCCACTCTGCCCGAAAGGCTCGGGCGCATAGCATACATTCATTCAATATCGTGCCATAGAACGGTTGCGAGTGGGTTACGAATCTACACGTTCACTTTATCTCAGTAAAGTAAAGGACAAGCCCGGCATGGGCCGACAGATTTGGTGCAAGAGTGTCCCTTTCGACTAGTCATTTAAGAACGTCCCCAATGACTACCCATAACAACGCCGATGTTTTGGCGCGGACAGCGAAAGCCCGCCAGAGCGAGCAAGGCAACGC
>USJB01000099.1 GCA_900554905.1 uncultured Collinsella sp.
TACCAATAACTCGCTGGCGCGATGCGTGCCTGCCGGCGAGCGCCTGCGTGTCGTCTTCATATTCTCTCGCTTCGGAAGCGCGTTGCTTCTCTTTCGCGGCCTGCTCCATAAGCTGGGCGCGAACGCGCGCCTTTCGCTCGCGCTCGCGCGCCTCGGCAAGCAGCTGCTCCCACAGGACAGCGTCGTGCAGCTGCCAGCCCTCAAAGCCCCAGCGCTCGCGTGCGGCGCCCGGGGCGCGGTCGGTCAGAATGTTCACGGCCTCCAGCAGCAGACCGCCGCCGGCGCACGAGGCATCGATCAGCGTGGGAAGGGCTTCGTTTTCGTAATCGTCGGCCGTCAGCTCGCGCTCGCATAGTGCGGTCCAGCCGACCTGCGCCAGCACCAGGGCGGCGTAGTCGGGGCGCAACACGTGTGCGCCCTCGCCGGCACGAGTCGCAGCGGGCGGCAGACGCTTGAACAGCGGGTCGCCCGAAAGGTCCAGGCTGATGCTCGCGCGGCGCTGACGCAGCGAAAGCAACAGGTGAACATCGGGGTCGGCGGCATCGACGTCGGCGCGACGGCCCGTGGTCTCGGCCAGACGGTCGCACAGCGCGTCTTTGGCGCGCAGGGCCGAGAAGCGCGTGTTGCGCAGCTGCTCGGTCACGCCGCGGGCGGTGATGGCGATGGTGGCGCCGGGGCGGATGATGGTCTCCCAGGCGATGTCGTAAACGCTATCGTACAGTTCATCGGCATCCTGCGCCTCAAAGCGCCCGAGTACCACGAACACACGGCTCGCCAGGCGCGACCACAGACAGGCGCGGTAGCCTTCTTCGAGCTCGCCCTCAAATGTAGCGCGGCCCTTCAGCCGGCGAACATGCGAAAGCCCGAGGCGTTTAAGCTCATCGGCGAGTGCGGACTCAAAGCCCTCGGGGCAGCTTGCGTAAAATTCCATGGGTGACCTCTCTGGTTGCGTCGCTTCATTATATGATGGATGCTTCGTTTGCCCTTATCCTCGAAAGGAACCCATATGATTGATGCGTGCCCCGATTCCGCCGTGCTCTTTTTTGACGTGGACGGCACGCTGACGTCGTTCGATCCCGACGATATGACCGATAAGGACTTCAATGCGGTCCACCCGTCGAAGGCCGTTGTCGATGCATTTGGTCGCCTGCGCAATGCAGGTCACCAGGCATTTATCTGCACGGGTCGTCCCTTGTGGCTGATTTCCGATGGCCTGCGTGCGCTGAACCCCGCGGGCATCGTTGCCATGGCGGGAGCGACGCTCGAGGTCGAGGGCCGCGTGGTGCATGAGGACTGCTTTGACGAGGACGTTGTTGAGGAGCTCGCGCGCCGTATGGCCGCGGCAGGGATTGAGGCCTTTTTCGAGACCAACGTGGCTACTTTTGCCCTGGAACCCGCGGGTGTTGAGCAGTCGTCTCTGATCGGCACTTCTGTGGTGCACAGCGCCGAGGAGATGCGCGTCGACGGCAGTCTGCGCGTGGGCAAGGTATGCCTCAATGTGCCCAGTTTGGCTCGCGTAGCCAATGATGACGGCTTTATCGATTGCGAGTTTGAGCTGTGCAACACCGGTGGCCAGAATCGCGAGCTGAGCCCCAAGGGCATTGACAAGGGCGTGGGCGTGGCGCGAGCGCTGGAATACCTGGGTCGCACCGGCAACGCGCGCACCTTTGGCTTCGGCGATTCGGGTAACGACCTGGGCATGCTCGCTGCGGTCGAGACGGCTGTCGCCATGGGCAACGCCATGCCCGAGGTCAAGGCGGTCGCCGACTACGTGACCGACGATGTCGCACACGACGGTACCGTCACAGCGATGCAGCATTTCGGCCTCATCTAATGAATCCCGCGTTCTGACGTTTGCTCAAACTGCGACTCTTTGCGTTTGCATGCTCAATCGATTTATCAATCCAAACACTGAGGTGTTTATACCGTTCGCCGAGAAGATAAAAACCCGCAGCTCACGCCTTGATAAACGTAGGTAAAGTGTTTAGCAGTTTATCGGCCGTATGCTAACGAAAGGAATCAGGCAGATGGCAATCAAGGTGTTCGCTGACGGTGCAAACCTCGAGGGCATGCTCGACATGTACGAGAACGGCAACGTTCAGGGTTTCACGACCAACCCGTCCCTTATGAAGAAGGGCGGCGTGACGGATTACCGCGCGTTTGCCAAGGAGGTCCTGACCCACATCACCGATGTGTCCGTCTCGTTTGAGGTCTTTGCCGACGACGTCGAGACCATGGAGGTCGAGGCCCGCGAGATCGCTACCTGGGCCGAGAACGTCTACGTCAAGATTCCGTGCGTGACCACCAAGGGCGAGTCCACCGCCGAGCTGGTCCGCAAGCTTTCCGCCGACGGCATCAAGGTCAACGTCACTACCATCTTTACGCCTACGCAGGTCGATGAGATGGTCGAGGCCGTTGACGCCGAGACGCCGTCCATCATCTCGCTCTTTGCCGGCCGCATCGCCGATACCGGCGTCGACCCCATTCCGTTTATGACGGAGTCGGTCAAGAAGGCCGCCGCAAAGCCCAACTGCGAGGTCCTGTGGGCGTCCACGCGCGAGCTCATTAACATTTACCAGGCAGAAGCCTGCGGTTGCCAGATCATCACGGTGCCCAACAGCATCCTGGCCAAGCGCAAGAACATCGGCCGTGATCCGTACGAGGTCTCGCTCGATACCGTGCGTGGCTTTGCCAAGGATATCGCCTCGCTCGGCTTCCATATCCTGCCGTGGGCAAAGGTACCCCCGCCCGCGACGTGCAAAATTGAGAGTATTCAGCAAGGTAAAGGCTTTTACCAGCTAGCTGAAGCACGGAACAGCCCCCGTTTTGGCTCTGACGACGCTAAAACGGGGGCTGTTTTTTGCTTTTTCGCCTCTGAGGGGCATCCGGAACGGCGGAATTTGCAGAATACTCGCGATTTTGCACGTCGCTACCGGGGGGACCCTTGCTTTGGCGGTTTACTTCCCCTGTACCATGGTGAGCGAGATCTTCTTGCGGTCGCGATCGACCTTTTCGACCCACACCTTGACCGTGTCACCGACGCGCACCACGTCGCTCGGGTGCTTGACAAAGCGGTTGGCCAGCTTGGAGATGTGCACGAGGCCGTCCTGGTGCACGCCCACGTCGACGAAGGCGCCAAAGTCGACGACGTTGCGCACCGTGCCCTTGAGTTCCATGCCGGGCTCCAGATCGTCGATGGAAAGCGCCGAGCGGCTAAAGACCACCTCGGGCGCGTCGTCGCGCGGGTCGCGCCCGGGCTTCTTGAGCTCATTGACGATGTCGATGAGCGTGAGGGTGCCGCAGTCCAGGTCGCTTGCCAGTGCCGAGATGCTGCCCAGACGGCGCTCGATGTCGGGCACGCCGCCGCGGCTGAGCTCGCTGGCTTTAACGCCGGCGCGTTCCAGGACGGACGTGGCCACCTCGTAGCTCTCGGGGTGGACGCTTGTCGCGTCGAGCGGGTTCTTGCCACCGCTGATGCGCAAAAAGCCCGCGGCGTTGAGATATGCCTTGGGCCCCAGCTTGGGGACCTTCTTAAGCTGACGGCGATCGGTAAAGGCGCCGTTTTCCTCGCGGTAGGCCACGATATTCTTGGCCACGCTCGGCGTGATGCCCGACACGTATCCCAGCAGGCTCGCGCTTGCGGTGTTCACGTCGACGCCTACGCGGTTGACGACGTCTTCCACCACGTGGCCCAGGGTGCGCGAGAGCTCGGCCTGGTCAAGGTCGTGCTGGTACTGGCCCACGCCGATGGACTGGGGCGGGATCTTGACGAGCTCTGCCAGCGGGTCCTGCAGGCGGCGGCCCAGGCTCATGGCGCCGCGCACGGTGACGTCCAGGTCGGGATATTCCTGGCTGGCGAGCTCGGAGGCGGAGTACACCGACGCGCCGGCTTCGTTAACGATGGTGTAGCGAAGGCTGGGCGCCTGCTCGGCAATGAACTCCGAGACGACTTCCTCGGTCTCGCGGCTGGCGGTGCCGTTGCCGATGACGATGGTGTTGACGCTGTCCTTCTTGACGAGGCGGGCGAGCTCGCGCTTGGTGCCGGCGACGTCGTGGCGCGGCTTGGTGGGGTAGACCACGCCGTGGTCGAGCAGCTTGCCGGTCTCGTCCATGACGGCGACCTTGCAGCCGGTGCGGTAGCCCGGATCGAGCGCGAGCACGCGGGCGCCGCGCACGGGGCGTGCCGAGAGCAAGCCTTCGAGATTCTTGGCAAAGACGTTGATGGCTTCGGTCTGGGCACGAACGGTGAGCTTGGCGCGGGCCTCGCGCTCCAGCGAAGGGGCCATGAGGCGCTTGTAACCGTCGGCGATGGCGGCGTCAAAGACGGGCGCGAACACGCCTTGGCGGCGGGGCCAACGGCTGCCGAGGCGCGCCGTCGCGACAGCACCGTCGACGTTCACGTGCACGCGGAGTTTGCCCTCGCGCTCACCGCGGTCGATAGCCAGCACGCGGTGGTTGGGTATACGGCGCAGCGGCTCGTCAAAGTTGTAGTAGGGCTCGTAGGGAGTCTTTTCGGCGGGGTCGGTGGCCTCGACGACGATGTCGGCGGTGTTTTGCGTAAAGGCGCGCAGGTCGGCGACGTTCTCGGGGTCTTCGGCCACCGTCTCGGCCACGATGTCCGCCGCGCCGGCGAGCGCCTTCTCGGGCGTGTCGAAGCCGGCTTCCTCGTTGACGTAGGCCGCGGCGGTGTCGAGCGCGCTGCCCTTGGCCGAGGCCTGCATGATGATCATGTTGGCAAGCGGCTCCAGGCCTGCCTCGCGGGCCTTCTGTGCGCGGGTCATGCGCTTTTTGCGGTAGGGCTTGTAGAGGTCCTCGACACGCTGGAGCTGCGTGGCCTCGCGAATCTGCTGTTCGAGTTCGGGCGTGAGCTTGCCCTGGGCGTCGATGAGCAGAATGACGTCCTCTTTACGCTGCTCAAGATTGCGCAGGTAGGACAGACGCTCGTCGAGTGTGCGCAGGGCGACGTCGTCCATGCCGCCCGTGGCTTCCTTGCGGTAGCGCGAGATAAAGGGGATGGTGTTGCCCTCATCGATGAGGGCGACGGTGGCCGCTACGCGCGCGGCATCCAGCTTGAATTCGGCTGCAAGAGTGCTTGCGTGGTTCTGCATGTCAATGTTTCTCCTGTT
>USJB01000100.1 GCA_900554905.1 uncultured Collinsella sp.
TCAACTCCTGCGGCCCCGCCTGACATGTGCGCGGATGTGTCCGCCAATCCGCGGCTGATGTTACGTGCCACTACGCGATGGTTGCGCTGTAGGAGGCGACGTCCTCGTAGGAATCGGTCAGGTAGGCGTCGATGCCGATGGTCGTATTGACGAGGTCATCAAGGCTATCGAGCGTGCCCTTCGAGAAGGTGAATTCCTCGGTGGCGTTGGTACCGGGCATCAGGTGAGCCGAGAACCAGGGTTCCTTCATGGTGCCGTTGACGTTGGTCTTGCCGGAAGGAGCGTAGAAGGTCAGGTCCTTGTCGCTCTTGTTGGTGATGTTGACGACAAAGCCGATGTCGCCCCAGTCGTCCTTGAACTTCTCGGTAATGGTGATGGTGCACAGATCGTCATCGGCGACGGTGACGGCGGGGGAGATTTCGACGCTCTGGACATCGTCGTCTTCGACGGCCTCATCGATCTCCTCTTCCTTCTCGGCCGCCTCGCGATCCTTCTTCACCGTACCGGACAGGTCCTTGTCGGACTTCGTAAAGATAAGCTTGTCGCCTTCCACCTCGAGGACGAGCTTGTCGTCCTTGAGCTTCAGGTCGTGCGACTCATCTTCGGCGGTAATCGTTACGGTGGTGGCGTCCTTGGCCTCCCATTTCAGGTCGGCGACCTCAAGGAACATGTCGAGGACGCCCGTGCCGTCTTCGTCGAGGATCAGGATACAGTTGAGGCCCCAATCCTCGAGCATCTTCATGTACTCATCGGTCAGCTCTTCGCCATCCACGGTTCCACCCGAGAGTTCCCAGCTGCCAACGAAGTTGGCCTTGGGGTCTTTGCCGCCGCCGCTGCAGCCCGTCAGGGCAAAGGCGAGCGCCAGGACGCATGTCAGAAATGCGAGTACGGACTTTTTGAACGTTGTCTTCATGGTGTCCTCCTTTATCGAACGAAACCCATAGAAGCAAATGCGGGGGTGGCGGACCTCCCCGCCAATTACCAGATAGAGGGGCTAGGGCCTGGGCGTTCCGCAGTTGCTGCAGAACTTGCCGCCGTTTTCGCTACCGCAGTTGGGGCAGAACCACTTGGCCGGTGCCGGGGCGGGCGCGGGACTGCCGCACTCGGAGCAGAACTTGCCGGTGTTGGTGGCGCCGCAGCTGCAGGTCCATGCGCCGGCCGCAGGTGCGGCGGCGGGAGCCGGGGCGGGTGCGGACGCCGGAGCCGGCTGCGGGGCGGCCTGCTGCTGTGCCTGGCCGGCGGCGAACAGCTGGCTGGCGTTCATGCCGCCCATGCCACCTGCCATGCCCATGCCCATAAAGCCTGCCATCGCACCGTTGGGGTTGGCGGCTGCTGCGCGCATCGCATCGCTCTGGGCGCTGGCGATGTTGGCGGCTGCCATGGTGGGATCGCGCATGACCGCGGCCTTCTGCAGGTCCTTGATCATCTGCTCGTCTTCTTGCGAGGCGGCGATGGAGTTGACGCCAAAGCTCACGATCTCGACGCCGCGCAGGTCGCGCCAGTCGGCCGAGAGGACCTCGTTGAGCGCGCGGGCGAGCTCGGTGGTGTGGCCGGGGATGGCGCTGTAGCGAATGCCCATCTCCGAAATCTTGGCAAAGGCGGGCTGCAGGGCGGTGAGCAGCTCGGACTTAAGCTGGCTGTCGATCTTGTCGCGCGTGTAACTATCGGTCACGTTGCCGCATACGTTGGTGTAGAACAGCAGCGGGTTGGTGATGCGGTACGAATATTCGCCGTTGCAGCGCACGGAGATGTCGACGTCCAGGCCAATGTTGTTATCGACCACGCGGAAGGGCACGGGCGAGGCGGTGCCGTACTTGTTGCCGATGATCTCCTTGGTGTTGATGAAGTAGACACGCTGGTCCTTGCCCGCGTCGCCGCCAAAGGTAAAGCGGCTGCCGATATTGGCGAAGGTCTCCTTGATGGAATCGCCCAGGTTGCCGCTAAAGACGCTCGGCTCGCTGCCGGTATCGAAGACGAACTCGCCGGGCTCCAGCGCGACTTCGATGATCTTGCCGTTTTGCACCACGAGCATGCCCTGGCCGTCGTTGACGGCGATGACGGAGCCGTTGGAGATGACGTTGTCCTCGCCGCGCGTGTTGGAGCTGCGGCCACCGGTGCGTTTGCTGCCCTTGCAGGCCAAGACGTCAGCAGGCATCGATTCGCAATAGATAAATTCCTTCCACTGGTCGGCCATGACGCCGCCGGCAGCTCCCAATCCAGCTTTCAAGAGTCCCATGGTGATCTTCCTTTCTCGTCAAAGGCCGGGTGGTATTGGTTGGATTGCTTAGTCGTCCTTGTCGTCTTTCATGACAACGGTGGTCTCGGTGTGGCTGAAGGTGTCGTGCTTCTCGGTCAGGTCGAGCTCGCCGCAGTAGCAATCGGCGTGGGTGGCCTCGTTGGCTGTCTTGAGCTGGCCCACCAGCAGCACGTCTGCGATGACCACGATGATCAACGGCGCGACGATGTTGATGAGGATGCCCTCGATATCAAAGGTGAGGTAATCCGGATCGAAGGCGTATTCCCCCATAAAGAGAATCTGGGAGAGGACAAACCCAATCACAAAGAACAGCACCGAGGCGATAGCGAGCTTGGGCTTGGAACAGGGAAGCTCACCGACCATGCGACCGGTCTGGCCGTTCATGGCAAAAAGATAACTCTTGCCGTTCCACGAGGTGGAAAGCATCCACACGGGGAACAGGGCGTAGTCGCTGTCTTCCCAGGTGTAGTCGAGCTGCTTGCTTTCGACCGTGGCGTCGTCATACTCGTCGACGACGGTCTCGCGCAGGGCCGAGATCGTGCTTTCTTCCATACGGCGCTCGGCGCGCGCCTTGCAGGTCTCGCAGTCCTCGTCGTAACGGTTGGCGATGTAGCCGGGCATATATGCGATCGAGAACGGACGCAGTGCGTCGTAGTCAAACGGCTCGATGGCGTCCATGTGGCCGTCGGGCATCTTGGACAATCCGTCGACGGGCACGCGCTTAAACGAGATATTGCCCTTGCGATAGGCATCGTAGTGGTCGGTGGTCGTGACGGTGCGGTCGGATTCCTCGGTCACGGTCTCGTTGGTCGCGTCAAAGTGCACTTCGCCGTCCACGTGCGCGCCGTAGAGCCAAAACGGCACGTAGACGCCTTGGACCTCGTCGATGTGGTTGCCGGTGACAAAGCTCTTGGGCAGCAAGATCTTGCCCTTGTAGTGTTCCTTGAGTGCGGCCGTGACGTCGTCGTGCCCGAGCTTAAACGGAATTACCAGGTCGGGCGAGAAGTCGCCAGAGAGCTGGCCGGGCGCCACGGCGGAGTTGCCGCAGTACGGGCAGGTGGTGACGGCGACGGTGCCGTCGGACACGAGCTCGGCGCCGCACGACGAACAGATGTAGCCGGCGTTTTGAGCCAGCTCCTGCACGGCATCGTCGACAGCAGGCTTGGGAGCCGCGGCTGCGGCATCGGCTTTGGCATCTGCCTTGTCCTGGCGCTCGCGATAGAGGGCCTCGACTTCTTCGACTTCAAAACGCGAATCGCAATAGTCGCAGACGAGCTTTTGCTCGGCATTGGCAAAGTGAAGGGGACCGCCACACGCGGGGCACTGATAGTTGACGCTCTCGAAGGCCATAATCGGTCCTTTCGCTGCCGGAGGCTATGCGCCGATGGCGCCGCCGCAGTATTCGCAGCGCCCACTGGCATCGGGAATGGTGGTTGCACCGCAGAAGGGGCAGGTCACCGCGGTCTTGGGAGCCTTGGCGGCCACGACGCTGTCGCGCGTCTCCTGGCGCAGCTGCACCAGCGCGTCGCGGACCTCGGTTGCCTGGCGCTTGGCCTCGCGGTATTCGATGGAGCCGCGCTGATCGATGGTGGAGTCGTTCACGCGCAGGTTGATCTCGGTAAAGTACGGCGTGTTGACGTGGATGGTCAGATTAAAGTCGTAATCCAGGTCGTAGCGCGGCGGGTTGTAGCTCTCGCGCTCGCCGTCCTTGGTCTCGCGATAGATCTCGGTGCGATGCTCGTCGATATCCATATCGCAGCCGAGTACCTGCGAGAACTCGATGATGTCGGGATTGGCGTCGCGCCAGCGGCTCTGCGAAGTGATGATCAGCAGGCCCGCGTCCTCATCGAGCATAATATTGGTGCGCCCGGCAGAAAGCGTGCGCGTGGGGTTGAACGAAGACAGGCGTTCGGCGTTGGCCTCGCGGTAGGCGAGTTGCTCACGGATGTCGTCCGCGGTGCTGGAGCGATAGCCGTGAAAGTAGGGGGAGAGCTTGCCGGCGCACTCTTTGCACAGGTAGCCTTCGTTGATCTTGGTCTTCCCCAAAAGCCCCAGCTCGGTACCGCAAATCGCGCACTCTTTCTTCTCGAACATCTTGTCAAAGAAGCCCATGGCTGCCTCCCATCAACTGGTAGCGTGTGTCACTTTTGATGATGGGGGAGTGCGCGATCTTTCACGATACCCAGACGGCTCAACGAGTCTCCACAACTGGGACACATGGCCCATTTTTGACTAGTCATTGGGGACGTACTTAAACGACTAGTCGCGGGGGACACTCTTCGGCCACTCATTGGGGACGTACTTAAATGAGTGGTAGTTGGAGACACTCCTGGCCGAGCTAGAGATCGCGCGCGTCCCTTCTGGTCCATGCGGCTCAAAATCGCGGCGTGATGTGGACGACTGGGGCCGAATTAGCAGCATTTCGAGTCTGACTCTGATATCGAGATTGGTTCTTTATTAAAATAGAATTCCAGACAATTGAGCGGCCGGGGGTTAACCATGAGGGGCATGGGAGACACAACCGCATATTTGCGTCGGGGCATTCGGGAGATTATATGCCTGGCGCTGTTCTTCTTCACGTTTTTGACGTGCGAGTATCTCTTTGATGTGCGCATAGCCGAGTTCGTGCCATCGAGTGAGGTCGTTATCTACGAGAGTATCGTCGTCGGCGCGAGCGTGATTGGCTTCTTTGTGCGTCCCATTCTGTACTATCGCCGTCCCCATGCTATCGACGCAACGAGTGACGTCACGGGCGTTTTGCTGGTGGCGGCATTGCTGCTGTTGATTATGGCGGTTCAGGTTGAGGTGGTAATTGCCGGCAGTTTGGTGGCGTGCTGCGCGTTGGGCTACTGCGGATC
>USJB01000101.1 GCA_900554905.1 uncultured Collinsella sp.
CCCTACACGACGCTCTTCCGATCTGCCTAATTCCATCGCATCTCGGCCGATGACTATCGCATACTGCTGCGCCACCTCATCAAGATCGACCATATCCAGGTCACCGAGGGCGGTGGGCTCATTGTGGGTCTCGCGGGCGAGCGCATCATCAACAACTTTAAGTTCTACGCCGTATTCCAGGAAAACGAGGAGTTCACCGTTCGCAGCGAATCGGCCGAACTGGGCACGATTGTCAACCCGCCACCACCTGGCGAGCGCATCGCCATCGCGGGGCATTGCTGGATCGTCGAGGAAGTGGACTGGAAGCGTCATACCGTCTTTGCCACGCAGGTCAAGGGCCGCGTGCCGGCCTACTTTGGCGATTGCCCCGGTGACATCAATACACACGTACTCGAGCGCATGCGAAAGGCGCTCAACGAGCACGCGGCATATCCGTACCTCATGG
This sequence comes from uncultured Collinsella sp., assembly GCA_900554905.1. Classification (GTDB taxonomy): domain Bacteria; phylum Actinomycetota; class Coriobacteriia; order Coriobacteriales; family Coriobacteriaceae; genus Collinsella. The sequence continues at coordinate 446 of USJB01000101.1, forward strand.
GCAACGCACGGGCACGCCTTGCACAGGCTCGTCATACCGCCGAGATTTCGGGCGCGGGAACCAAGCCGCTTATCAACCTGGGCGGCGACACCTGGGTACTCTTCCCCTGGCTGGGCAGCTACGCCTTTCTGGCGCTCGAACGTATGCTCAAGATTAAATGCGCCACGGAGCTTGGCCTTCGCGGCCTCGACCCGTCGCGCCCGTACTTTATGCAGTTTAAGATGAAGGCCGACGAGGAGACGTTCTTTGAGGTGCTCGCAGCCGAGGCCGAAAAGGACTTCGACCCCATCGAGCTCGTCTATCCCGGCGAGGTGCCTTATTTTGATCGCTACGACGAGTACGTTCCCGAGGAGCTCGTACGCAAAGGCTTCGCCGAAGGCGTGCTCGACATCGAGGGTATGAAGCAGCGCGTCCTCAGCTGGCGCGACCACGCCTAAGACCAGTCTTTTTTGGGACGGGGAGACTTACTTGTCGTGAAGGACGGTGCCGAGGAAGTCGGTGTCGAAGGGCACAGCTTCGGCAAAGACATAGTCACCGTCGCTGGCGATGAGCAGATAATTCTCCTCGCCGCCGAACTCTGCATCGCCACATGGGACCACCCAAGCATGGTCGAACACCTCAAGCGCCGTGGCGGCACAGTCGCGCAGGAACGTCACATCGCTCCCCTCGTTTGCACTCACGATATTGGCCACGTAGACGCCACCGGCATTCAGGCTGCCCCGCACTAGACGCAGCGCCTCAACGGTCGCCAGCTCGCGTACGGGCTCGGCACCGCCAAAGCAATCGCTCACGACCACGTCGTAGCGACGATGGCCCACACTCGTCACACCCAGATACGAGCGAGCCTCAGCGGTTATCACCCGCAGGCGATCGCCCGCCGCGCGCTCCAGCTCGTCTAGGTAGAACCAGCGGCGCGCCAGGCGCGTAATCTCTCCGTCATACTCGATGACGTCCATGCGCAAGCCCTCGTGCGACATCAGCGCGAACTTGGGATAGGCAAACCCGCCGCCACCCAGCACAAGCATGCGGTTGATGCCGTGACCATAAGCATCGTGCATCGCATCCTCGGACTCAAACACGTCGTCAAACGCACGATAGTACGCAAAGACGGGCTCCGCCCAACGCTCACCAACGTAACTTGCGCTTTGGTAGACGCCGCCTTGCACCAACACGCGAATCTCATCGCCGCTCTCATCGTGCACGCGCTTCACACGCGCCAACCCATTGCGGGTCCTCGCAACCTGCAGACAGGCAGCGCGAACAGCGACGGCAGCCGCACCAAGCGCCGCAGCTCCCAGGGCAACGCCGGCAACGACGCCAGCAGAAACACTTGGCTTGTTCATCTAGAGCTCCTTTTGCAGATAAAGTCCGTGGTCATAAAAACCCAAATGGCGATAGTACTCGCGCGTACCGATCGCGCTAATCACGTTGATACGCGCATAACCCGCATCCCGGGCAATCTCGCATGCGCGCTCCACCAGCGACCGCCCCAGCCCATGATGCTGAGCCGCCTGACCCTGATCGCCCACACGTGCCGCCATGCCATACACGTGCACCTCGCGAATCATTGCCTCGTCCGGCGTCGTCGGCAACTCGTCTGCGTGCGCGGTAACAAACGCACGATCGGGCAACGACAGGCGCAAAAAGCCGGCGATCTTGCCTTCGAGCGTCACCCACTGCAAAAAGCGCTCGCGCGTCACCGGCGTCTCGTACGCCACTTCCTCGTCAAGGGTCAACTCGTCCAGGTCGGCACCCGCTGTGCTGATCTCGCGAAAGCGAATCTCGCGCACCATCGCACCATCACCCCGAGCAGCCAGGCGGTTCTCGACGAGCTGACGCAGGTTGGGCTTCTTGTTGCCCACCATGATGTCGTCGGAGCTAAAGTCACGGATCATGCGACTGATGCGACAGAACGCCGGCGTCACCACGATGTCGTCGGCCAACACATCGAGCAGTTCTTCCTCGGTATAGGGGCGCCACTCGCCACGCTCGTAACAGTCCACCAGACGCGAGCCCTCGATGAGCGCACACGGATAGACCTTGACCTCGTCGGGCATAAAAGCGCCCTCGGTCATAAAGCGCTCGTAGTCGAGCTTGTCCCCCTCGGGCGTGGCGCCCAGCAAGTTAAGCATAAAGTGAGCGTGGATCTTAAAGCCAAACAGGCGTGCAAGCGAAAACGCCCGCTCGATCTGCGCCACCGAAATGCGACGCTCGTTGATATCGAGCAAGTGCTGGTCGAGACTCTGGATACCCATCTGAATCTTGGTGCAACCCAGGCGGCGGATGAGCGTGAGAGCCTGCGGCGTTACGGCATCGGGGCGCGTCTCGATAACGAGCCCCACCACGCGATGCTTCGCCGTCTCGTTGATGCGCTGCTGACGCTCAAGCTCCTCCATCGTGGCGGTCTGCCACTCGGCGACCTGGCCCCACGGCGTGCCGGGGCCGTACAGACGACGCACCGCGCGGTTATAGCCACCCACGGCAGCATCCACACGACCTTGCTCGTCGGCAACGCCGGCCGCAAGCTCATCCTCGTCTGTCGCAATGCCGGCAGCCCGATAGCGCTCGCGACGCTCTGTTACCACCGGCGGCAGGGCATCGGCGGGAGCGTCATCGAGCAGGCGCCCTGCCTCGGCACGGCTGATGCCCGGACGCGCCAACATGGGGTTGGCCGCCACGCCCGCCACCGCATCATCATTGAGTGCACGAAAGAGCTCCGACATAAACCATGTCTGGTACCCTTGCGGATAGTCGCTCCAGGTACCGCCGAGCACGATGAGCTCTATCTTGTCGGTCGCATGCCCCATCTGCGAAAGCGCGGTCAGACGAGCGCTCACCTGCAGATACGGGTCGAAGCAGTTTTGCTCCGCACGGGCGCACGCCGGCTCGGCATGCAGATAGCTTTTAGGCATGCGCAGATCGTTGGGGCAAAACAGGCAATCGCCCGAGCACGGCCAGGGCTTGGTGATGACGGTAATGGTCGCCACGCCCGAGGCCGTGCGACGAGGCTTCATACGCAGCACCTGCAGCAGTCGACGTTCCAGCTCGGCATCGACATTCCACCCAGTCCAACGAGCCGGCTCCTCACGTTTTACCCGCTGGTAGAACGGCAGCAGACGGCGCTTGGCCAAATCGCGTTTGTCGGCACCCTCACGGCGCGCCTCGGCATGTATCAGTTTGACGAGCGCCTTGTCGTCCACGGTCTCGCCGCGACGCAGAGCCTCGAGTATGTTCAAGATAATCTGTTCCATGACCCCATTGTAAAGGCAAAGGCGCCGGAGCCCGTCACGGCTCCGGCGCCTCCATCAAACAGCGCAGCTATGGTTTATAAGTCTTCGATAACCGCCCGTCACTCTGAATCAAATGACATGTCACCCGAACCAACCTCAAAACGATACGTGGCGGACTTATCGCCATTATCGAATTCAAGATTCAAAATGGTCTCGCCGTCGTAGCCAAGCGGAAGGAAATCGCTCTCGAAGTCGCCACTGCCCAAGGTGAGGCTCGCCTTAAAGCCCGTCGAGTTCGGAACCGTCATCTCCACATCGCCCGAGCCCACACTCACGTCCATCGACTTCGTGGGGGCCTGGTAAAGCTCGAACGTCACATCGCCCGAACCGACCTCAGCGCTGAGCGCATCAGTCACGCTGCCCGTAAACTCTACATCTCCCGCACCCAGGAAAAGGTCGAAACCATCACAGGTGACACCGGCAATCTGCAGATCACCCGAGCCCACGTGCGCGTTGACTCCCTTCAGATGTTCGGCAACACGGCGCGGCAGCTCAACCGTAACCGAGCGGTCAATCGCCTTACCGTCATCACTTCCAAACTGAGAAACCTTGAGCGTCGAGTCCTCGACGGATGCGATGTTCTGCGTCGCGGCCTTGGAGGCATCCATACCATTGGCAATGCGCCCCCGCTCGATAACGCGAGCCTTGTTGCCATCAACAACCTTGACGTCCACCGTAGCCGCATCGATATCGAAATCGAGGTAGCGAAACTCATCAGCATCAAAGGTCGCACTCGAAAGTTGCTGAGGCCGAGCGGAATAGTTACCGCTATCCAAGAGATCATCGTCGTCAAACATATCGTCAAAATCAGACAAATCGCCGGATAGAATAGCGGTCGTTCGCACCATATTGGAATGAGCCAATAGCCGCGAGGCACCAAATACAAGCCCGATGATGAGCACAAACGCTCCGATGCCAACACCCAAGCGTACCTTGGATTCATGCGAAAGCTTCATCATTCATCACCCTCTTTGGCGATCGGGTCAGCGGTAGTCGCGGTAGCCACGCCAGTATCAACCGTAGCGGAAACATTCTGAGCCCTAGCTGTCACCGGTGCCGGGCCAACCTGGATATCCCCACGCGCCCAATCACCATCGAGCGCACGCGCCACCCAGTGATAGATGGGAATCGTGAAGAAGATCAGCGCGGCAAAGGGGCCGGCACCAAACGGGAACATCAGCAAAAAGAACAGTAGCCAGCACACGGCCCAATACGGGAACGACTGGAACGGGCCCTTCACCGGAGTCGAGCCAACCGCGGTGCCACTCGTCGCCTGCGCCGTAGCGGCATTGGCGGCCTGTGCACTCCAGCTTGCCGCTTGCGCCGCCTTGGCCGCAGCATC